>PBOG01000165.1 GCA_002724245.1 Planctomycetaceae bacterium | reverse complement strand
GACCGTACTCTATCTCTGAGCGTGGCGAATCTCTGAGCGTGGCGAATCTCTGAGCGTGGCGAATCTCTGAGCGTGGGGAATCTCTGAGCGTGGGGAACCGCTTTCAGACGAGTCCCGTGTGCACGGGAATGCAGCCGAGTGTTACTACGGCAAACAGATCTCGGCGGGTGATCTAAGCCAAGGCAAGGACTAGACTTGCCGCAAGGGTGGATGAGGGGATTCGAACCCCCGACCCTCGGAACCACAATCCGATGCTCTAACCAACTGAGCTACATCCACCACACGTCTCTGTTTCAAGTGTAGTGCTCCCTTTGAGGACGGTCAACGCGGGCGCCTGCGGGTCGGGAAGTTTGACTTTATCGCACCACGCACGGTGTCAAAAGGGAAACTGATCGTCGATTTGGCTGTGCGACAATTCAACCAGGAAATGACCCACGCGCTGGACCAGCACATCCATCATTTGCCGGCCTTTCTCGGCAGTGGCGGCGTGTGGATTTCCCGAACCGGTGTTGGTGGTCAGCAGATGCCAGGGCCGGGTGATGCTCACCCAGCCTTCGTTAATCGCTGCGAATCGTGTGCTGGCGACGGCGCCGTCGTCAGCCGCCAACGTCCCATCCTCGTTGTGGTTGACCAGGTCAGGCCGGAATGCCAGCATAAACGACGTTTCCATTTCACCCGCGTGGTCTTCCGGACAGTCGAAGATCGTGTCATAGGCTCCACGCATCGCGTGAAAAAAATTGCATAAGAACAACTGGGCCGTGGTTTTTCCTGCCAGTTCACGCAGCAACGGCTTCATTTCGTTGCCGCCGTGCGCGTTGAGTAGCAGAATCTTGCGGATCCCGCTCTGAGTGACGGATTCGACCAGGTCAGTGACAACCTGAAAAAGTGTTGTGGGATCCAGATTCAAGGCCAACGGCAGCTCACGCATGTTGGTCTCAGTGCCGTATGGGATGGTTGGTAGCAAAACCACCCGGGCGCCGTCCCGATGTGCGGCTTCACAGATGGTCTCGCCAATGATCGTGGCTTCAAAATGGTCTGTGCCGTAGGGAAGGTGGAGGTTATGTGGCTCAGTCGCTCCCAGCGGCAATACGGCCATTTCGTAGGGATTTTCTTTGGTGTACGCGTAGGTCGTTTCGGAGAGGATCCAGGGACGCATTGGCCGGTGTTCCAGTGAAGTCAAAGGAGGCGGTGGTTTACTGTGGTTCAAGCCGCGGTAATTGTTTTCCAAGACGTTGCAGCGCGTCGACGGAAACCTTGGTTTTGCCGACGTCGAGGATTTCCAGATTCTTGAGCGACTCCAGGTGATGCAGCCCAGCGTCCGTAATTCTGGTACCGGTGAGATAGAGTACTTCCAGTTGCAGCAGGTTTTCCAAGTGTGCGATACCATCGTCTCCCACCTTGGTTTGTGAAAGATCGAGTTCACGTAGATTTGTGAAGGAACCAATGTTGGCCAGTGCTGAGTCACTGATAGCGGTTCCCTCGAGATTAAGTCTCTCCAGCAAGGGGCCAGGTAGCTTTACCAGCAGGCGGTCATCTGCACCAGTAAATGAGATGTCGAGCCATTCCAGTTGGTTGTACTCGATCAGGCGGGCCAGGCCCGCGCTGGTCGTTTTCGTACGCGGCAGACAGAGGTTGCGGATTCGGGAGGCGGGTTTCAGCTGTTGCAGTTGCTGGTCGGTGACGTCGAGGAAATCCCTGTACGATTTGTCGAGCAAGTCCAGTGAGGAGTCCACTGAGGCCGCCAGCGTTTGCGTGTTGCTGCGGCCGAGATAAATTGCCTGCAAGTACTTGAGTACGCCTGGGCGGAATTGCCCGCCCGCGCCGTCGATCAGGAAATGGGTGAGCCCAGCGGACTGGCTGTACAGGCGTCGGAGACTGGGATGTTCCTGCAGTGTTTGGCGCCCCAATGCCGAGAGGTCGCCCAGGGGCAGGTAGAATTTTTCGTTAACGAGACGCTGGCGGGCATACTGTAGCCGATTGGCGTCGAAGCCACCCACGGTGCAATGGTCGGGATATCGCTCCAGCGATTCCATGTAGAGTGCGATGCCTTCGACGATCCAGAAATCGGACGCTTCGCCCACGTTTTCCGGGACACGGCGGGATTCCTGGAAGAACTGGTGAGTTGCTTCGTGGAAACGGGTGGCGACGGTGGAGTCGTTGGCAAAGAAGAACGACCGCTTGCGGGCGGCCTGGTAGTAACCGACAGTGCGTGCAATCTGTGGTTCGATTTGTGCTAATAGCGACGTGTATTCCTCACGGTTTCGGAACAGGACGACCGCAAACTTTTTCGAAGCGTCCGGACGTGCGAGCGGTAGCTTACCGCCTTTGAAGCGTGCCTTGAGTGAAGCTTTGACTCCCCAGAAATCAAAAAAAAGTTGCCGCCAGGCAATCAACATGCCCTCTAGTTCTTCCGCGAGTTGCAGTCCCGCGCGAGCGCTATGTGAGGTGGTGATTGTGAAGTGGGGACTCGAGATGTTCCAGTATTTTCCACGTGGCCAGCCAAACTGGGGGTGTTGTGTGCGTCCGGCACGGGCCCTGGGCCGGCGGCGCGTTCCCGGAGTGTAGCCGAGAATGGTAAGGGCCTGCGTGTGGTCGGGTTGTTCATGAAGCACCTCGTGCAGCAAGCGGTACGCGCGCTGCGCGTCGGCGGCAGCGAGAGACTGTTGCGCGGCGGTGAACAGGCGTTCCGCCTGCTCACGTCTTAACTGCCGGAATTTTTCCGCCCACAGCTTGACCAGTCGCGGTTGGTTGTCGCGCGGGGCGTGCGGATCGTCTGGACCGGGCAGGAACAGGTATTGGCGGTCCGGGGCACGATGGAGAAACCACTGGCGCGTGATTTCTGCCTGATCCGGTAGTTTCAATTCGGCACAACGCTCCGCCAGCGCCTGCAGTTTTTGCTGAAACGGCTGGTTGAGCGCATGGCGAGTTTCGGGCGCTGCCGCTGCGGTGACACTGACCAGGATGGTTGACAGGACTCCAACCAGGCCAAGCGGGGTATGACGGGACGTCACCGACCGGCTCCTCTCGAAAAGTACAACTAGGTACTAGTGTAGCAGCGGGAAGGGGAAAAGGCATTGGACGCCAGCGCGAACATTACCCGGTAACTCGTGGCAGCGAACTGAAGGTTGCGCGTTGAGACCAGCGGAGGCACCAGTGGTGTCTCCGCTGGGTAACTGGTTGGGTGTTCCACCTGCGGTACAGCTGGAGGCCCGTCCACCAATACGGGGTCAGTTTTCAAACGCGGAGTCAAACGCCCCGGAACCTTTGGGAGGCGCGGGGAAGTCGACTTTGCGTGTGAATTCGCAGGCTTCCCGGGCGCCGAAGTCACGGTCCATGCCCGAGTCTTCCCATTCAATCGAGAGCGGTCCCTGATAGTCGATTTCGTTCAAGGCTCGCATGATCTCCTCAAAGTTGACACCACCACGCCCTGGACTGCGGAAGTCCCAGCCTCGACGCGCGTCGCCAAAATTCAGGTGGCTGGCAAGAATCCCCGTTTTTCCGTTCAGCGTAACAATCGCGTCCTTGATATGGACGTGGTAGATCCGATCCGGAAATGCTCGAATGAAGTCGACCGGGTCGACTCCCTGCCAGTGCAAGTGACTGGGGTCGAAATTGAAGCCAAACTCCTCACGATGGTCGAGTGCCTCAAGTGCACGCGCCGCCGAGTAGATATCAAATGCGATTTCGGTGGGGTGTACCTCCAGGGCGAACTTGATGCCACATTCACCGAACACATCGAGGATAGGATTGAATCGCTCCGCGAGCAGGTCAAAACCAGCGGTGATCATTTCGTCAGGCACGGGAGGGAAGGAGTAGTTTAGGTGCCAGATGCTGGAGCCGGTGAAGCCGTTGACCACGTCGACGCCGAATTTTTGTGCGGCGCGGGCGGTGTTCTTGAGTTCTTCCACGGCACGCTGGTTCACACCATCAGGATCGCCGTCGCCCCAGACGTAATCCGGGATGATGGCCTTGTGCCGTTCATCGATCGGATCGAGCACTGCCTGGCCTACGAGATGTGCGCTGATTGCCAGACACTGTAAATCGTGGTTCTCCAGCAGCTCACGTTTGCGGCTGCAATAATCATCTTCGGCAAGCGCTTTATCGACTTCGAAATGATCGCCCCAGCAGGCCAGTTCGATGCCGTCGTAGCCAAACTCGGCCGTTTTGCGTGCCATCTCTTCAATGGGCAGATCTGCCCATTGGCCAGTAAAAAGGGTGACCGGTCGAGCCATGTTTTGCTCCTTCCAAACGCGACGAGGAAATACCAACAACAGGACATCGAGCGGCTGAGTTCATTCCGCGGAGGCGGGTCTGGGAACTCGTTTGTCGCGCCTGGCGAGTTACGTGTTTTTGTGCGAATCTTTGCGCACAGCCGTATTCTGACGTACACCCGGTGGCACCGCAACCGAGGCCCTGTTGCTGCGCGGCCGCAAGGTTTTACGGACCGCTATAATCGCCCTGTCCAATCCGACGGTGGGGCGAAGGATGCGGTGATTAGAGTCTGGTCTTGCGACGAATGTCATAGCAGAGCAAAGCATCCTGGTCTCGCAGGTAGAGTCGCCCCCCAGCGATGACCGGATGGGGCCAGCTCTTGCCGCGGTTGGATGCCATCTTGAACTTACCCTTCAGACGGTAGCTCTTGGGATTCGCTTCGACGAGCGCCAGCACTCCGTTTTCATAGCGGTAGTATAGATGTCCATCCGCGTAGACCACTGCGGCGGAACCACCACCGACGCCCCGTTCCGGGCCCCAGGTTGCTTTGCCGGTCATCATCTCGATGCAGATTGGTAGTCCGCGATTGTGGCCGTGTCCGCAATAAATAAATCCGTCCAGTAAGATCATGCCCCCATGATGGTTTTGCATCTTGTTGCCAGCCAGAAAATACTCTTCCTGGACTTGGACGCCGTCGCCGGAGGCGGATAGACGTAGCAGGGCAGAGCCAGTTCCATAGCCCGAGGAACAGAAGATCAGATCGTCCTGGACAATGGGGGTGGGAATGTTGGCAGTACCATTGGCGACACGTGCGTAACTCCAGAGCAGCTTGCCATCACTGGCGCGAATGCCGACCAGTCCGCCGCCTACCAGCTGTACGTATTGTTTGGTGCCACCTCCATGGCTGATCACAATCGACGCATAACCCGCGCCTCCGTGGCCTCCTGAAGCAACATTCTCTGGCCGCTTTGTCTGCCATACGACTTTGCCAGTCTGTTTGTTCAACGCGACCAGCAGGGATTCGTCAGAACCGGGAGTGACGATCAACAGGTCTCCATCGACCAGAGGCGATTCACTGTAGCCCCAGGTGGGTACGCGTCCACCAAAATCTTCGAGGAAGTTCTTTTTCCACACGAGCTTGCCGGTTTCCGTCTGCACACAGGCCAGGTCACCATCGTATCCCAGGGCAAAGACCAGTTTGCCGTCGACAGTGGGCGTTGAATTGGGAGAAGTGTTGCCTCCCAGTGGCGTTGACCAGAGGGGTTTTCCACCATTGATGTCTAACGCCTGGATCTGCGGTCCGTCAGAGGTTTTGCCGAGAGTGATGATCTTGTTCTGCAGGATGGCGACGCTTGAGTAGCCACCGCCGAGGCCTTCGGTTTGCCAGAGTAGCGTTGGCTCTGCCTCTTTCCAGTTATCTGACAGGCCTGTTTCAGTCGACACTCCGTCCCGCGCAGGGCCCCGCCACTGTGGCCAGGCTCCTGTCAGTTTGGCTGTGGGAGCAGCGGTAGTGACGAGTTGGATTTGAGGGGCCGACGTGGTAACGGGGGTGGAGCAGGAAAGGGTGCAGGCCAATACGATCGCACCGCACAACAGACCACACTTATGCCCAAGGTCGTGAAGTTTCATAAGTTCCCTGCAGTCGAAGAGGTTGGTTGCCTGGAGAAGCTGGTGGCAATTATAACGAGTCGGCGATCCAGGGGGTAGAATTGGTCGACCTTGGGGTTTTTCCACCCTTCCCGGCTGGCGATAAATCGATTGGGTGTATCGATTTCTGTTCTCCTGTACGACGAGGTTTTTGTGAATGCATCTGAACTTTGTACCCTCTCGGCAACCGAAGTGGTGGCATTGATTCGCAAGAAACAGGTGCTGCCTTCGGAGGTGAGTCGCGCTGTACTGGACCGGATCCAGGCGGTGAATCCACAGCTCAATGCCTATTGCACAATCGAAACTGAAACCGCCATGGCCACGGCGGGCCAACTTGACGAAGCGGTGCAACGTGGAGATGTGCTTGGACCATTATGTGGCGTCCCGATCTCGATCAAGGACATTCTGTATGTTCGTGACTCGCGTACCACCTTTGGGTCTCGCTTGTTCACCGATCACGTGACGCGTGAAGATGCCCCTTCTATCGAACGCTTGCGTAAGGCGGGCGCGATTTTCGTCGGTCGTACCAATACGCCTGAATTTGGCTTTAAAGGTGTGACCGACAACCGGTTGTTTGGAGCCACACGGAATCCCTGGAATCCGTCGCTGACGTCTGGCGGTTCCAGTGGTGGCGCGGCGGTCGCGGTGGCAACCGGCATGGGGCCCGTGGGTATTGGCACGGATGGTGGTGGTTCGATCCGTATTCCGGCTTCATTTTGTGGCTTGGTTGGTTTGAAAGCCTCTTTTGGCAGGATTCCGAACTATCCGGCGACCGCGGTTGATTCACTGCGGCACACGGGCCCCTTGACCAGGACCGTTGCTGATGCCGCATTGCTCTTGGAGGTAATGGCGGGTGTCGATGAGCGCGATCCGTTCTCGTTGGGGGGCGCCGTATCCGATTACCCGAGTCTGATTGAGCGTGGAATTGCCGGTTGGCGTATCGGATTCAGTGCCGATCTGGGGTTTGCCGATGTCGACCCGGAAGTCGCGCGAATCTGCGCAGCCGCGTGTCAGTCACTGGTAGTGGCCGGGGCCCAGGTCGAAGAAGTCGACTTGAATTGGCAGGACCCCTACGATTGCTGGAACGCGTTTTTCTATGGGGGAATCGGTGGGCTTCTGGGACGTCGATTACAGTCTGAAGGCGATTTGCTCGATCCAGGCCTACGGAAGATTGTCATGCAGGGCAGTAAGCTGAGGGCGGAAGATTTCGTCGATGCGCAGTTTCAACGCAACGCATTCTGGCACCAGACCCATCCATTTTTCCGGGATGTTCGCTTGTTAGTGACGCCGGCGCTGGCGGTACCGCCCTTTCCGATTGGGCAAGACGACGCGGATCCAGCTGGACAATCGAGTCGTCCGCTGGGGTGGACACCGTTTACCTATCCGTTCAATCTGACGGGACACCCTGCTGTGAGTGTACCGTGTGGCTTTACCCAGGCCGGATTGCCCGTAGGGTTGCAGATTGTGGGAGCCCGTTTTGACGATCTCGGCGTACTTTGCGCTGCCCGGGCTCTGGAGCAGATCCAGCCTTGGGCAGATCGTTGGCCACCAGACGTGACTGCAGTGCAAAAGTAGTTCCAACGGGCGTATGGTCCGTCTGTGAGGGACATGTTTGCTGCTGGAATCGATCTATCAGAGATACGGGAACAGGGGGCCACCATAAACGGCGGCTTCGCCAAGTTCTTCTTCAATTCGCAACAGCTGGTTGTACTTGGCCATGCGATCGCTGCGGGACGCAGAGCCTGTCTTGATTTGTCCTGTTGACAACGCTACGGCCAGGTCAGCGATTGTAGCATCCTCGGTTTCACCGCTGCGATGACTGGCGATACTGCTGTAGCCATTGCGGTGGGCGAGCTCAATGGCCTCGATGGTTTCTGTCAATGAGCCGATCTGGTTCACTTTGATGAGGATGCTGTTCGCGATCGATTCGTTGATTCCGCGTTGCAGACGTCGTGTATTGGTGACGAACAGGTCGTCACCGACCAGCTGGACTTTTGCTCCGACACGCTGAGTGAGTTGTTTCCAGCCATCCCAATCGTCTTCACTACAGCCATCTTCGATTGAACAAATGGGATATCGGTCGACCCAGTCTGCCAGGAAGTCAACCATCCCGGACGAGTCGAGTTCCTTGCCATCGATCCGGTAGGTTCCCTTTTCGGCATCGTAGAACTCGGTGGCCGCCACATCGAGTGCAATGCGTACCTGGCTGCCAGCCTGGTACCCTGCTTTTTCAATGGCTTCCATGATCAGGTCGAGCGCTTCCACATTGCTTCCGAGGTTGGGTGCAAACCCACCTTCGTCGCCAACCGCCGTGTTGAGTTGTTTGCCCTGCAGGACGTTTTTAAGATGGTGGAAAATCTCGGTTCCACAACGGAGCGCCTCGCGGAACGAGTCGAAGCCGAGCGGCATTACCATAAATTCTTGAACGTCTACCGAGTTGTCTGCGTGTTCACCACCATTGACGATGTTCATCATCGGCGCGGGCAGGAGCCGCGCCGCAGCACCTCCGAGATAGCGATACAGCGGCTGCTGGGTGTATTGGGCTGCGGCTTTGGCGATGGCCAGCGAAACTCCCAGGATTGCGTTGGCGCCCAGGTTCTTTTTGTTTTCACTTCCATCCAGCTCTTGGAGTTGTCGATCGATACTGAGTTGATCGAGCGCATCGGCACCGTTGAGCTCCGCGGCGATCTTGGCGTTGATGTTTTCCACCGCCAGTAACACCCCTTTTCCCAGGAAAACCGCGGGATCGCCGTCTCGCAGTTCCCACGCTTCGTGGGCCCCAGTACTGGCACCACTGGGCACCGCGGCGCGGCCCCAGGATCCATCTGCCAGGGTGGCTTCGACTTCCACGGTGGGATTGCCGCGGCTATCCAGAATCTGGCGTCCGTGAATCGATGTAATCAGGCTCATCAGGTTACCTTGCGAAACGGGGCTCTTCTAAAAGCGAAATCCGGTTTTTTCCAAATGTCAGGAGTGTTGTTGATTGTGCCGGATGGCGTGCAGATTGACTAGGGTATGCGGTCAGTTGCTACCCAGAGCGGAGCCCTGCCTGGTGACGTATTGCAGGGCTGTCCACGCTTTGTGTGGGCACGACTGGCGACGCCAGACGGTTGGCACGCTTGCTGCCTTGGCAGCCGGCCTCTACATTGCAAAAGCCAATACAGCGAAACCCGGAAATTTTCGATTGAGAAGGCCAAAGGCGACAGGGTTCATATGTTCAGCGGGATCGTCGAAAAATTGGGGTCTGTTCGCGATATTCAAGAGCAGCCGCCGGGTGTGCGCCTGACGCTTGAGGTGGGGCCGATGGCGGCAGAAGTGGCGATTGGTGAAAGTGTGGCGATCAATGGGTGCTGTCTTACGGCAATCGAGTCTGGCCCGGATTGGTTGGTCTTTGAAGCGGGAGAGGAGACACGAGCGCGGACGAATCTTGGGGCCCTGCGGCAAAATGGGTTGGTCAACATCGAACGTTCAATGCGACTGTCAGATCGTTTGAGCGGGCATTTTGTGACCGGTCACGTAGATGCTGTGGGGACCCTTGAGGAACGGATCGACGATGGCGAATGGTCAACATGCTGGTTTCAGATGCCTCAGCGGCTTGCCAGTCAGATGGCCAGCAAGGGATCGGTTGCTGTTGATGGTGTCAGCCTTACGTTGGTGGACGTCGACGAAAAGCGATTCAGTGTGGCCTTGATTCCGCATACCCTCCAAGTCACAACGCTTGGCCAGTTGCAGTCTGGCGATCCAGTTAACCTGGAAACCGATGTGCTGGCGAAATATGTACAGCAACAACTGGAACATCGGCCATAAACGCCTTCTTAGTGAAAGAACGTTAATCGATGCAGGCAGCCCGGCAGACCATCTCGTTCCTGAATCAACGTTTTCGGGAAGTCGGTTTACGTCCCGATTCGCGGCGTGGGCAAAACTTCCTGATTGATCTCAATCTTGTGCAGCTGTTGGCCAGGTCAGCCGAAGTCAGTCCCCAGGATGTTGTCCTTGAAGTAGGGACAGGGATGGGATCATTGACTGCCATGCTGGCGGCTGATGCTGAGACGGTCGTTACCGTAGAAGTCGATCGCAACCTCTATGGATTGGCCGCTGAGGAGTTGCTTCAGTACAACAATGTCCGCATGCTTTGCCAGGACGCGTTGAAGAACAAGAACACCATGCACCCACTGGTGATCGAAACGGTAACCGAAGCACTTGGTAGCCGGTTATCTGAAAACACACCAGCCAGGGCGATCATCCCGGGATTCAAGCTGGCTGCCAACCTGCCGTACAACATTGCAACGCCCATTGTCTCCAACCTGCTGTTGTCGCCCGTTGTTCCGGAATCGATGACAGTGACGATTCAACGCGAACTGGCAGAACGGATTACGGCGCGCCCTCGCTGCAAGGACTACAGTGCGCTGAGTGTCTGGATGCAAGTGCAATGTGATACTGAGATCGTTCGTATCATGCGGCCCGGTGTGTTTTGGCCAAGACCTAAGGTCGAGTCTGCCATCATTCGTATCGTTCCTCGCGCAGACCTCCGCGCTCGCATTGCGGATCTTGATTTTTTTCACGGATTTGCGCGTTCCATGTTCATGCATCGTCGCAAGTTTCTACGCAGTGTCCTGGTGAGTGCTTACAAGCACAGACTCGACAAACCTGGGGTTGATGAAATCCTGGCAGACCAGGCGCTCGACGCGAAATCGCGTTCAGAAGAACTTGATATCGACCAGATGTTGTCGTTGTGTGATGCGATTCGAGCGAAGTTGGCAGCCGGCGCCTGAAGTGGTTAACGATCCTCGGTACTGACCGATTGGCATTCTCTGCCTGCGTGTTGTCAACGCTGCGGTTTTTTCCAGGGGCTCTCGCGATTAAGTTGTATAGTGTAGGGGGAGCCCGACGGCGAGGTTGTCGTGGTCAATTCGAATGAGGGAGTGTTGCCATGGCGGGATGGCTGGTTTGTGCACTGCTAGTTGCGACGGCTGCAGAGGATAGAGTGTCGGATGCGGTGCAAGCGGCTAAGGATCGACGCGTCGTCGAGACACTGTTGAGATTGAAAGGTATCAAGCTTGACAGTAATCCGAAGTGGAAAGCGGCTGTCCGGCGACATCTTCGCCGCATCGAAGGGAGTCCCAAATACTTTGAGCTCGTGGAACGATTTGGATTGCGCGATGAAAGCCCGCAGTTGTTGCAATTAGCAAACGCTGCGAAAACGCCTGATGCAACGGTCAACGCGGTGCGATTGTTACTGGAATTCGAGCAGCAGGCGGCAATTCGCCAGGCCTTCAAGCAATATCCTGCACAGGCTCCTGGATTGATCTCCAGTCTCGGCCTGGCTGGTGGTGCCGTGGTTTTGGAATTGCTTCAGCCGCTCGTTACGGATGGTTCACAGTCGCTGGCAGTGCGCAGTGCGTCCGCCCGTGCTGTAGGACGCAATCTCAAGGGACAGCAATTCTTGTTGGAACTCGTGCGCCGCAAGGATCTTGCCCGTGATTTGCACTTCACGGTAGCCGACGTGCTTTTTGCCTCTCCGGCGGCTGCGGTGCGCAATGAAGTGGCCCGTTATTTGAAGTTGCCGGCGGCTAAGGGCAAGCCATTGCCCCCCGTCTCTGAGCTGGTGAAACGCCGTGGTGACAAGCAGCTTGGTGCACAGATCTTTCAGATGCGCGGTACCTGCGCCAAGTGCCACAAAGTCCGTGGTGCGGGTAAGGAAGTGGGGCCGGATCTATCGGAAATTGGCAGTAAGCTCTCTGCCCAAGCCTTGTACGTGTCGATTCTCGATCCCAGCGCCGGGATTAGCCACAACTATGAGTCGTACATTCTGGTCACCGCTGAGGGTACGGTTTTAACGGGCGTCAAGGTTAGCGATTCGGCAACGCAGATTACGATCAAGACAGCTGAAGCTGTCCAACGCACCTTCAAAAAAGAGGATCTTGAAGAGGTAATCAAGCAGCCGACATCTTTGATGCCGGAGGATTTACAGAAGAATCTGTCGGCTAAAGATCTAGTTGATCTGGTTGAGTATTTGAAAACACTGAAGAAAGCTCCCGTCGGTGTCCCGTCCGCCAGGCCGTGAGGTTGCGATATGCCCTACATGAATCGTCGTTCCTTTATCGAATCGAGTGCGGTGTTAGCCGGCAGTGGCGGAATTGCGACAGGAGCGATTGCTTTGCCAGAAAAAGAGCAGCCGGAGAATTCGATCGGCAAAACTCCGCATACCAGATTTGCGGTCAATGTCGAAATGTGGTGGACGCAATTGCCTTTTCTGGAACGAATCCGACAAGCTGCTGCGCTCGGTTTTCCGGCAGTCGAGTTCTGGCCATACCAGGGCAAGGATTTGGCGGCGATCGCGCAGCTGACGAGTGATTTGAAGATAGAAATTGCGCAATTCACGGCCTGGGGTTTCACTCCGGGCATGAATCATCCTGAGAACGAATCGCGATTCTTGGCGACGATCGAAGAAGCCTGTCAGGTGGCGCATCAGCTGCGGTGCGACAAGATGACTGTAGTAGCGGGAAATGTGCAGAAGGGAATGACTCAACAGCAGATGCTGTCACAAGTCGTCAAGGCTTTGCGGCGCGCGGCGCCGATTGCTGAAAAAAACAAGGTAATGCTGATTCTGGAGCCGATGAATGGGCGCGTGGATCATCCGGGGCACTGCTTGTACGGCAGTCCGGACGCGGTACACATTTGCCAGCAGGTCGATTCACCGTACGTTAAGATCAACTGGGATCTTTACCACATGCAGATCGAAGAAGGTGATTTATGTGGTCGGTTGCGGGATGGATTCAAACAGGTCGGCTACCTGCAATTAGCAGACCACCCTGGTCGAAATGAGCCGGGGACTGGAGAGATACACTACAACCGCGTGCTACGGGCGGCATCGGAGCTGGGCTATTGTGGATACGTAGGTCTCGAGTGCCGTCCTCAGGGGACAGAAGTTGCCGCTGCCCGCGCTGTTGCTGCGGCGGATGTCTGGTGAAGTTCAGCTGGCATTTGCCAGGGACCACATTACTTGACTGGGAGTGTTTGTAGAACGCTTTTGATGCCATGTCGTCCGGTGTCCCATCCATTCTGTTGACCTGTGCGCAGTCCCGAGCAGTTGATGCGCGTGCTATCTCGCATTATGGAATGTCGGGCCTGGTCCTGATGGAAAACGCTGGGAGTGGATGTGCCCATTGGTTGCGTTATTGGGGTATCAACGGGCCTGTCGTAATTTGTTGTGGAAAAGGAAACAACGCAGGTGATGGATTTGTCGTTGCCCGTCATTTGGACTTGCAAGGCGCGACAGTACGTGTTTTGCTGTGGTGTCCGCCCGACGCATTGGAGGGGGATGCTTTGGTGAACTACCGCATCATTGAGCGGTCAGGTATCGTCATCCAGCGCGCGGACCGGGTGAGCCAGGACACAATGGTTGCGTGGCTTGCAGAGGCGGATTGGGTCATTGACGCTCTCTTGGGGACGGGGGCCCGCGGCGAGTTACGACCACCATTGGACCTGGCCGTGATGCTGATGAACCGAGCACCGGGTCGTAAATTGGCTATTGATGCTCCAACTGGATTGGACTGTGATACGGGAGAACCAGGCGGCACCACCTTTGCCGCGAATTACACCTGTACATTCGTTGCTGCCAAGACGGGGCTGGTTTTGCCCCAGGCTCAGCCTTATGTCGGAGAGTTGCAGGTGGTAGGGATTGGCATTCCGCGCCGGATGCTGGAGGATCTGTCACGAGATCAAGATCGAAAACAGGACCGGGAGTTCGTCGATAATGGCGCAGGAGAGTGAAGTATGGAGGTGATTTCGAGGAGCGTTGCACTCGTGATCAACCAGCAAGTGCCGGAGGTTGTCAACTATCCAGGGCCCGATGGGTTTCTCGGTTATCGGGGCTCCTTCATGATGGATGTGGTTGTGGTAGCCATGGCGCTCGTGTTGGGTGTTATGTCATTTAGTATTTTTCAGGTTCGCAGCAAACGGAAATTCCAGTTCCATAAGCAAATCCAGTTAACGCTGGGCATTGTCTTGCTGTTGGCGATCACTGCCTTTGAAATAGACGTGCAGTTTTTTTCCACCTGGGAAGAGCGGGCCGCCGTATCGCCTTTTTTTGATCAGACGCACCAGTGGAGTAGCCCAGCCGGGATCAGTCTGCTGGTCCATCTTTGTTTCGCCGTACCCACGGTGGTGTTGTGGACCGTTGTTATCGTCCAGGCGTTACGCCACTTTCCTTCACCTGCAGCGCCTGGAGCTCATAGCCGTTCGCATCGAATCTGGGCCTGGGTTGGTGCGTTGCAAATGCTGGGAACCACGCTCACAGGCTGGGCCTTTTATTGGTTGGCCTTTGTTGCATCGTGAGGCAAGTAGTGGAGATGGCTGCCGGGTGCATGTGCATTGCCTGGTTCGAGGTGTCGTGTGCTGTCTCAACCCGTCTGGAATCTGGCCAGCCAGGTTGAACTGGTAATGCTGCAAAGAGAGGCCTGTCATGACAGGACCGTTTGAATTTCCGGAGCACCCACTTTCCAGAAAGGAAGACCCCTTTGTCGATGCGGCTGGCAACAATCCTTTCGCCGACTCAGAGATGAGCAGTGAAATCGAATCCAATCCGTACAGTACCGCGACGGACGATTTCAGACCCTATCACCCTCAAGGCCACGTGATCTCGATGCGGTCGCGTGGACCTACCATCCTGTTGTTGGGGGCGTGTGGTGGTCTGAGTGCCATTTGTATTGTGATTTGCGCGGTAGTTAGCCCAGCCGATTGGATTGCCTTGTTACTAATTTTCTCTGTGATTGTGAGTTTTGTCTTTGGCCCCGCGGCATGGATTCTAGGCTCTCACGACTTGCGTGCGATCATTGCTGGTGCGATGGATGCCCGTGGGCATGGCATGACCCGAATTGGACGGATGCTCGGTGCCATGACGACACTTGTTGCCGTCCTCTATCTTCTCTATCTGGTGATGACAATCATTGAGCTGTGGGACTCCTGACGGTGCCTGATACGGGATCTGTGTTGGCCCTGCAGGGACACGTTGGTTTTCGACTGATGCCCTGACCACAGTTCTGCCAGATTCGGTGCTGGTGATTGCCAACGGCCGGCTTTGGCTGAACTGTGTCGGAACCTATAATGGACGTAACTGATTCTGGCCCACCCGATCCTCACCAACACAGTGGAATCGTCGGAGATTGTGCATGTCCGCAGCGGTGCTTCCTGACGGGATTCTCGAATTTGCCCCTTATCGATCGCTGGCCAATGAAGAGTTGGCTGCGCGTGTCGATGCCGTTCGAAAACAGCTTGGCTCACGTTTGCTGATTCTCGGACATCACTATCAGCAAGATGTTGTTATTGCCCATAGTGATTTGCGTGGTGACAGCTACCAGCTCAGTCAAAACGCGGCTGCCAACGATGAATGCCGGTGGATTGTTTTTTGCGGTGTGCATTTCATGGCTGAAACCGCCGACATTCTGGCGAATGGTCCAGACCAACTGGCGGCCCGCAACGGCCAACGCGTCGATGTGATTTTGCCCGACATGGCAGCGGGTTGTTCGATGGCCGATATGGCGGCGATCGACCAGGTTGAATCTGCCTGGGAAGATCTTGCGGAAGTGATCGACGTAGAGGAAATCACGCCCGTTACTTACGTCAACTCGGCAGCGAGTCTGAAAGCTTTTTGTGGCCGAAACGGCGGACTTGTTTGTACTTCCAGTAACGCACGCTCGGCTTTGCAGTGGGCCTTCGAGCGCAAGCCACGAGTCCTGTTTTTTCCAGACCAGCATCTCGGCCGTAATACGTCGCTAACGATGGGAATCACCAATGACGAAATGCCGGTCTGGAATCCACATGACGAAGAATTGGGTGGTAATACCACAGAATCGATTCAACAAAGTCGCGTAATTTTGTGGGAAGGCCATTGCAGTGTCCATCAGATGTTCCGCGCAGAGCACGTGCATCAGTTTCGGGAGCAGCACCCGGGTATCCAGATTCTGGTGCATCCTGAATGCATGCAAGAAGTGAACGATCTGGCGGACATTTCGGGATCGACCGGAAAGATCATTGAAACAGTACGTGCTGCACCAGCGGGTACCAGGTGGGCGATTGGGACCGAATTGCACCTGGTGAATCGCCTCAAAAGCGAGCATCCTGACCAGGAAATCCATTTTCTCTCCCCGATCGTCTGCATGTGTGCCACGATGCATCGCATCGATTTGGCGCACCTCTGTTGGAGTTTAGAGAATTTGCTGGCTGGCCATCCGGTCAACCAGATTCTCGTTGATGATGAGACTGCTCGCTGGGCTCGCGTGTCACTTGAGCGGATGCTGCAAGTGCGATAGTGTCGCCTGAGTCGCTGCTGGACAGAAGCTGACAAGCCGGGGTGCGGTGCACTGAAATGTGGTTTGCCGTCAGTTTGGCACAGTGACTACAATATCTTGCGTTGCGTCAAATATGGCGAAATGTCGGCCGTGTTTCCTGCGACGGCACCGAAGCTGGACGGCAAGCTGTTAGTCTCCGTTCCGATTAACTGCACAAAGGCGATGTTATGGTTGTTTTTGCACTCCCGGCGCTCTCCACGAGTCGGCTCTGCGCCAGTGGGTTTTGTCTGCTCATGTTGTCCGCTGCTGTAGGATTTGCCGCGAATCCGTCTGCACTGCGCCGCCCTATTGCCCTGGAACTAGCAGAAGACGGGAAGACGTTGTATGTCGCAAACTCGCGTAGTGGCAGCCTGTCGGTCATTGACCTCAATAACGCTCGCGTGGTTCAGGAAATATCGCTGGGAAAAAAGTTGAGCGATCTGGTGCGTGTTGACGGACGGCCGTGGTTCCTGGCCACTGACGAAGAGGCGGGTGAGTTGTTATTGCTCCAAGCCGCTGGCCAGAATGTGAAGATTTGGCAGAGATTGCCAGTCAGTCCTTACCCGGTTTCTGTGGTGATCAGTCCGGATCAGAGTCGCTGTTATGTGACATCGATCTGGTCGCGTCGCCTCTCGGTGATTGATTTGCCACTCGAGAACGACCAGGAGGCGAAAATAACGCACGTGATTGATTTGCCTATCGCACCACGATGCCAACTACTGGTTCGCGATGGAAGCAAGCTGATTATTGCCGATGCGTTTGGCGGTCGACTGGCCGTCTTGGACACTCAGAGTTTAGAGCTGATTGGAATTCGTGAATTTCCGGGCCACAACGTGCGTGGGTTAGGTGTCAACAACGACGGAACTATGCTGCTGATTGCCCACCAGATGCTCAACGAGTTGGCGCACACGGTGCGCAACGATGTGCATTGGGGTTTGTTGATGTCGAATGACCTGCGTTGGCTCAAGTTGGACGCGGTGCTCGATCCGAAGGCAGATTTATATGGTGGTGCGCATATGCATCCACTTGGTGAAGCGGGTAGCGCAACAGGTGATCCGGCTGGGTTGACGGTTGCCCAGGATGGGACAGTGGTCGTGGCTCTGGGGGGAGTCGGTGAAGTTGCCGTGGGCCAGGAAGAGGACTTCAGCCTGTATCGAATTCGAGTTGGCCGCCGTCCTACGGATGTGACAATCAATGACGCAGGTACGACTGCTTATGTGGTTAACACTTTTGGAGAGTCCGTGTCGATTGTTGATCTCGCTGAGCGTGAGGCCAAGGGGAAAATTCCACTGGGCGATTTACCGGATCCTGCAACACTATCGGAAGTTGATCGCGGGGAACTGCTGTTTTACGACGCGAGGTTGTCACACGATGGCTGGATGAGTTGTCACAGTTGCCACACAGATGGACATACGAATGGGATGTTGAATGACAATTTTAGTGATGCGTCGTTTGGCGCGCCCAAACGCGTTCTCTCCTTGTTAGGAAGAACGGGTACCGAACCATTTGCCTGGAATGCGGAAGCGAAAGACCTGGTAACACAAATTCGCAAGAGCATTACCAATACGCTGCAGTCCGACAATGAACCCGATGAAGATCAGGTTGCGGCGTTGGCAGCCTATGTGCGGACGTTGCCAGGGCCGCCGTCGATTGATCGCTTGCGAGGCGTCGCAGACCCGGTGGCGATTGACCGGGGCGCCGAACAGTTTCGTTCACTTGGTTGCGTGCGTTGTCATCGACCACCTACGTTTACGACTCCTCGAACGTATGACGTGGGACTCGTCGATAAACTGGGGAACAATCGTTTCAACCCCCCCACGCTGCGTGGTGTGGGCCAACGTGGTCCCTATTTTCACGACAATCGAGCCGCCAGTCTGGAAGAGGTGTTTCGAAAACATCGTCACCAGCTCAAACGTGATCTCCAAGATACGGAGTTGTTTGACTTGCTGGCTTATCTGCGAAGTTTGTAAACCGGTGCATTGTGCGTACAGGGTTGCCTGGCTGAATTAGTTACCAATGCTGGCCGCCTTTTGTTCGTCAGCGGGGCCCGCGGACATAATGCTCTCTCCTGCCAGTCGTCCGCTTGTCATTGCCCAGGCGATGTGCAGTCCGTGGCCAAAAAGTACCATTCCGGAGAGGCCGTTTTGGCCGGCTGCATACAATCCCGGAATGGGTGTACCATACTGGTCAAGAACTTGCATCCGCTGATCGAGACGTGCGCCCCCTTCAGTCGTCGTGAAATATGCTTTGGCAGGTCCCAGCAAACACCAGGGTCCGCCCTGGAGCGGGGCCGTGCGTGGGGAGCGTCCGAAAGAGTCGCTGGCGTTGCCACTGGCGAAGTGATTGTATTCCTCTATTGTCTGTTGCACACGGTCGAGCGGGAGATTGTGCGGTTCCAGGACCGCTTTCAAGGAGTTGCCCAGCTGAGTGATGTCTGGGCGCAGGCGGTGGTAGTCGTGGACGTAGGCGTAGGCGATGTCAGGCGCAGTCGAAATAAAATGGGGCCATTTGGAGAATTGGCGTACTCGCTGGCCATCAAGCAGGATGTAGCCGATTTTGTCCGGTTGATTGGCTGTGGCGATTTCTCGATCGGGCCAGATGGTTTCATCGACGAATCGTTCTCCGCGTCGGTTGAGCAGAATAGCGCCGTGTTGAAACAAGGTGTTTTCCGGATGTTGCCAGGTGACCAGCAACCGCTTGATCATTCGCCGCATTATCCAATTGGGTAATCTTCTGGCGATCTGGCCCATCAGTTTCGCGGGCCAGCCTCGACTCGGTAACCACTGTTGGAAAGGTTGTTTACTGGAAGGCACAAAACGCAACTCCGGGCCATAGGTTACGTCCATATTGACCAGTTCCGCCCCTGCCTGCTGGGCCAAACGTTGTCCATCACCTGTTGCGAACGGATTGATACCGTCAATTTCCCTGTATCGTTCGCCTTTGTATTGGGCGATCATCTCAGGGTCGTTCGCATAGTCTCCTCCCGCGAGTATGACACCTCGGCGGGCGTGATACCGCTCGTTTTGACCCTGCACAGTGGCCCGTACCCCACGGATTCGTCCTTCTCGTTCAAGTAGTTCTTCGACCGTGGCATCGCACAGGAGTGTTCCGCCTTGATCCTGAAACGCAAGCTGTAGCGCCGCAATGTAGGCTTTGGCCCCGGGCACGACATTGTGCATGCGGGGGACGCGGTTCGGTGGTTCCGGGCTGGGGCCGACGAAGCTCAGATCCAGATCGCAAAGCCATTCAAAGGTTCGGGGAGCCTGTTGCAGAAAGAACTTGCGCATGGTGTCGTTATTGCGGCATTCGATCTGGGGTTCGGCAAATTGTCCGGCGTCAATCGCATGGTCGGTCACACGGTCGGTAATGCCCTGGGCTGCTTGCAATGAGGTTTCTGCCGCGGTAAATGAGCCGACAGCAATACCGGTTGTACCCCCAGGCTGAGGCCGCTTTTCGAGGATCAGTACCTGGCCGCCATGTTGAGCTGCTGTCAATCCAGCAGCGAGACCGCTACCTCCTGCTCCAACCACAATCACGTCATAAGTCTTCACGTTTTATCAATGCTCCCTGGCGAGCCAGTGGGATGCTGAACACGTTATCCATTCGTCGTGATCAACCTCTGGTGTCGTCAAACAGGCGATTGAAACGGAGGCGATTTTCGTGAGTATAGAAGTCGAATTGCTGTTTGAGCTCGACTGGGCTCTCCACACCAAGTAGATCTGCCAGGCAATAGAGATCGAACTGTTTCTTGGGTAAATCGTGTCGCGCGCTGGCGTCCATCAAACGCAAGCCAGATTCGACACGGCGCAAGAATCGATAGGATTCATCGAAATAAGATGCGTCTTGCGCATCCAGCAAGTTGGCTTCGCGGAGTTTCTCCAGGGCATCCAGAGTGCCTGGAGCTAACACGTGCGGAAACTCACTTGCATAACGCAGTTGCAACATCTGGACGACGAATTCGATATCCATGGTTCCACCAGGACTGCGTTTGAGATTTTGTTGATCGGCAGATGCTTCAAGTCGCTGTCGATGCTGCCGGATCTCTTCGGCATGTGCGGGCTGCCATGCTGCCTCCAGGATGGTTTGTCGAACGAGATTCGCCGCTGCGGACCTGGCTTGAGTCGATCCGTAGATCGGTCTGGCCTTGCAGATTGCCTGCCTCTCGGCAATGGTTGCCTTGCCACTGCCAAAGTACTGGGAAAAGTCTGCAAACGAGACTGCCAAAGCCCCTTGCGATCCTGTGAGACGCAGCCGGGTGTTGAGTTCATACAGACGTCCATAAGGTCCCCGTTGGGTAACCGCTTTGATGATGCGCTGCCCCAACAGGCTAAAGAAACGTTGGTTGGTGGTTTTGTCTCGACGTAATCTGCCTCGGTGAATACTCTGGCCATCCGCTTCGTACAAGAACACGAGGTCGAGATCGCTGTGAAAATTGGGCTCTTGGCCTCCCAGTTTTCCCATTGCCAGAACCACTAACTCGCAGATTTGCCCCTCGTTGGACTTGCCGAGTACGGTAGGTTCGCCGTGACGTTCAGTAAGACGGTAGTACTGGCGTTCGGTAATCTGCCCGAGGCACACTTCGGCAATGTCGGAAAGTGCCCGGTGCGTGTCTTTGACCGATTCTTTGCGGAGCAAATCGCGGACTCCGACCCGCAGGTGATAGCCATCCTTGAAGCTGTGCAGCATTGGTTCAATATCGCTGGCACCCTGGCATAGTTCTGCCAGCGTGTGTTCAAGTGATTCCATTGATGGAAGCCGGTCGACGAGAAGCGAGTCGAGTAGCTCGTCAATCATGCCCGGTTGTTTGGTAAGAATCCGAGACAGGTACCAACTTGAAGCGCATAGCCTGACGTAGAGCCGCAGCGACGCGGGATGGAAATTGAACAACTCCCAGAGCACACCTTTGCCCCCCAGCGAATCACTGACATGACAGAGATTCTCAAGAGTCTGATCGGGGTTTGGCGTGTCGGCGATCGCAGACAGTAATGGGTTCGCGATGGCAGCCAGAAAATGACGGCAACGCCGTGTTGAGAGAAAGGGAATACGTTCGGTGGAAAGATCGAGAAGGCGAGCACACGCCCGCTGGGCGTCTTGGAAACCATAGGGGCTCAATGTGACTGCAATGGCCTCGGCGTCCGGCTTCGGATCCAAGACCAGGTCGTATTCAATTGCGGAATCTTGCTCCTCCTCGAATGCTTCGGCGAGGAGGTGCTGCAAGGTGGTGCGATTCTCTGCCAGCAATTGCAGCAATTGTTTCTTCAGAGCGGACGTTCCGGCCTGCGCCAACGGCAGTGCCGGGGTGAGAGCTGCCACAAGTCGTTCCAGGTCAGCCTTGCAATCGGGCAAACTACAAGAGTCGCGGTCGAACAAGATCTGCAGGTGGTGTTCGACGGCGCGTAACAGGCGGTAGTTTTCACGCAGGCATGATGTCTCGTCTTGGGTAAGGCATTTCGCGGCTTCTAATTGATCGATTGCCTGGAGCGTATTGCGCACGCGCAAGGTTGCGAAGGTACCTCCATTGAGGAGTTGCAGAAATTGCACTACCGATTCCAAGTCCTGGCTTCCGCCAGGGCTGGCCTGCAAGTCTGGGTTCGCATCGGCAGGCCGTTCCAAGCGTTGCACGAGTCGTCGTTTGAGTGCCCGGATTCCGGTGATGTCGGCTCGATTCAGGTACCGGCGGAAGACCCATGGTTGCAGTTCGTCCAGTAGCTCGTTGCCCAGTACGTGGTCTCCAGCGCTGACGCGAGCCTTGATGTACGCCTGCCGTTCCCAGGTCCTGCCAGCGACGTCATAGTGGTGCAGGGCTGCTTCCAGGCTATGTGCGCTGCGTTTGTTTTGTCCCGTTTGTTGGAGCTGCAGGCGTAGTAGTGGAACGGTATTGTTCGAGTTTCCGTCGATTAAAGAGACAAAGTTGCGTGCCAACCTCTCAAACCACTCGGAGGTCTCCAGTGGTTTTGTTCCGTCTGATTTACCATCACCGTCGCAGAGAAAGAGAATTTCCACCGCGTCGCTATAGCCGAGCTCTTCCCCTCCCAGTTTTCCGAAGCTGATCAAAGCACACCGCGCGGGCGCACCGGTTGCACGCAGCGGGCGACCACGTTGCCCTTCGAGTTGAAGCCAACTGTAGCGTAACGCCGCTTCACAGAGCGCGTCTGCCAGGTAGGCATTTTGCTGGATTACAGTGGGCAGTGAGAGGTTCCCCACTAGCTGGCCGTACACAATGCGGGCTTTTTCCCGATTGCGGAACCGTTCGAGCCTGGCAAATGCCAAAACATCGTCATCGTGTACCGTTTGCAATTCACTGGTGATTTCGTTGATCAGAGTCAAACGCTCTACCGCTTGTCCATCCGTCAGTCTCAAGAGGTCGAAACTCTCCGGATCGCTGATAATTTGATCAGCCAGTGATGGGCTGGTGGAAAGTACCTGTATCAATGTGGGCAGGGCCGCTGGATCACGCTCTAGTAGAGCGCCGAACGCCAGAGGATTACGCGATGCACTAATGAACCTCGCCAGTTGGTCCAGTACAGCATCGCTCTGCGGGTGGCCGGCAAGATGTTCGGTGAGCTGAGCTCCGATCACCGCCAGGAGTTCGATTGTCAATCCTTGGTTCGACAATGAAACCAGAGTTCCATGGGCGCGGTGGTAGTCCCGAATTCCCAAGGACCGAAGCCAATCTTTGGCAGCCTGAGGCTCTTCGAGATAGCGTACGAGTTGGTCTCGATCCATAGGAATGGGAATCAGTCGGTGCGGGAAATCCAAGGCGGCCACAACGCTGTTGTGTGCAGGCAACTATGTTACTCTAGGGGGTGTCGGACGGACATATCGCCTCTGGCATGTGGCACGCTGCAGCCAGGTCATCCATCGCAACGACGGTCTGGCCTGACCAGCGAAGGAGATACAAGGTGAACACCGGGCCGTTGCTGTGAGGAGAGATTCGCATGTCTGATGTGGAGGCACCGAGTTATGACCGTCGGACAATCCTGCGGAAATTGTCTGGATTGGGGATTGGTTCTGTCGTGTTTCAAAGGGCCTTGGCAGCAGAGGTCGAGTCTGCCCAGGCTATTTCTCCCGAGATGATCCAGCAGGCGGAATGGATTGCTGGAATTACCTTATCGGAAGAGGATCGGGAGGAGACTGCCAGTGCAGTCCAGCGACAGTTGCTTGGGATTCAAGCGATGCACGCGGTGGATGTGCCCTATGAGGTTGCTCCTGCGGTTGCCTTTCATCCGCCGGCACCCGGTGAAGAGGCGGTGATCCAGCGGCAGGCGCACTCTCTGGAATCGGCAGCGGGACAGTTACCGAAGAACCAGCAGGATCTGGCATTCTTGCCGGTGACCGAATTGGCCGCGTTGATTCGCACTCGAAAGATTTCGTCAACGGAATTGACGAAGATATACCTGGA
Organism: Planctomycetaceae bacterium; assembly: GCA_002724245.1. GTDB lineage: Bacteria > Planctomycetota > Planctomycetia > Pirellulales > Pirellulaceae > UBA9264. The sequence continues at coordinate 7,033 of PBOG01000165.1, read as the reverse complement.
ACGTCTTCACGAATTTGACCAGCAGCTACATTGCGTAGTCAATTTTACCGAGGAGGTGGCGTTACGCCAGGCACGCCGGGCCGATCGTGAGATCGGGGCTGGCCGTTACCGCGGTCCGCTGCACGGGATCCCCTGGGGTGCCAAGGACCTGATCGACTACCCAGGTTACCCTACCACTTGGGGTGCGGTTCCATTCCGAGAACAAAAACGAGAAAACACGGCAACCGTTGCCCGGCGATTGGAAGAAGCTGGAGCGGTTCTGGTTGCGAAGCTCTCTTTGGGCGCTTTGGCGATGGGCGACCGGTGGTTCGGTGGTATGACTCGTAATCCCTGGGATGTGAAGCAGGGGTCGAGCGGTTCGTCAGCGGGGTCGGCAGCCGCGACCGCTGCCGGCCTGGTCGGGTTCACGTTGGGCAGTGAAACACTGGGTAGTATCGTGTCTCCCTGTAGACGTTGTGGTACCAGCGGCTTGCGCCCAACCTTTGGTCGAGTCAGTCGATACGGGTGTATGCCGCTTTCCTGGAGTATGGACAAGATTGGGCCAATTTGCCGGTCGATCGAAGATTGTGCACTTGTGTTTGACACCATTCACGGACGTGATGGCCTGGACGGGACCGTTGTAGATCGTCCGTTTCAATGGCCGTCTGGGCGTGATATTCGCACGTTGCGCGTGGGGTACATTCCCAGCCGCACGCCAGACAAGGAACGTAATGAGTTGGCTGTATTGAAGGAACTTGGCGTGCAGCTGGTGCCGATTGAGTTGCCGCAGCGGTTTCCTGCCAATGCAATGACGTTGATTCTGGATGCAGAAGCCGCCACGGTCTTTGATGAATTGACGCGTCAGGGGGTTACCGAAGGGCTCAATCAGTGGCCAAAGATCTGGCGTGCTGCCAGGTATATTTCGGCGGTAGAATATTTACGGGCCAACAGGTTGCGGGCCATGTTAATGGTGGAAATGAACAAGCTCTTTCAGCAAGTGGATCTCTATGTCGGTGGAAACGACCTTGTGATTACGAATCTCACAGGGCACCCTACGGCCGTGCTGCCCGATGGGTTTACCGTTCGCGATGATGTGCGGCGGCCGTATTCGATCACCTTTACCGGAAGTATGTATGGTGAAAGCGACCTGCTGGCAGTCGCCCAGGCTTACCAGCAGGTAACCGGGCACCATTTGGAACGTCCCGGCCTCGAGGTCGTTCCCGCCGATCCGGAACCCGAAACGCCGGAGTGAATCGTGGGTTGCCAGCTAAAGAGGGCGGCCAGTGGTGGCTTCTGGCGTGAGCCAGGTGATCAGAATTCGCCGTCGAACTGGTCGTTGTAATCGTCGAATGCTTCCAGGCGTTCCGGTGCTTTGTCAGCAAAACGGGTGAATTGTTTTTCCCACACCAGCGGAATGTCACCCACCGGACCATTACGTTGTTTGGAGATGATGAGCTCTGCTTGTCCTGCGTATTGTGCTTGTTCCTCGCCGCGGTGGTAATACTCTTCACGGTGCACGAACATGACGACATCCGCGTCCTGTTCGATGGCGCCCGATTCACGCAGATGGCTGAGCCGTGGTTTGTGATCGCGACTATCTTCAGCCTGTCGATTGAGCTGTGCGAGGCAAAGCACGGGAACTTCGAGTTCACGTGCCAGTCCCTTGAGACGCCGCGCGATTTTGGCGACTTGTTCCTGACGAGGATCTTTCGGATTATCTGGTTCCAGGAGTTGCAGGTAGTCAATCACAATCAGGCCGAGCCGCTCTTCACGGCGGCGAATTCGGCGGGCTGCGGCTGCGATTTCTGTCACGGTGCGGCTGGGAGAATCGTCGATGTACAGCGGTGCCTGGCTGATTTGGCCGGCATGTTCCACCAGTCTGCGCTGGTCTGCGTTTGAGATCGTCCCATTACGCAATCGATGGCCATTGACTTTTGCAATGGAACACAAGAGCCGATCGGCCAACTCGTTCGACGACATTTCCAAACTGACAAAAAGTACTGGCAAACGTCCTTGTAACGCAACGTTTTCGCCAATATTCAGTGCCAGGGCGGTTTTTCCCATACTCGGCCGTGCCGCCAGGATGATCAGCTCGGAATTGTGCAGGCCGCCAGTCAATTCGTCGAGATCGGTAAAATGGGTGTCAACACCTCCCTGCGTCTGGTCGCCTTGCATGCGTGCGTCCAGGCGGTCCATTGCCTTGTGCATGACATCACGAATGGGGGAGACGGAGGATGAGCTGCGGTTGTCGAGTATGGAGAAGATTTTTTGTTCGGCTTGATTCAGTAATTCACGTGAGTCTTGTGTCGGTTCATAGGCGCTCCGCAGGATCTCGGTGCTGGCATTGATCAAGGACCGTGACATTGCCTTTTCACGGACAATGTTGGCGTAGTACACCGCGTGCGCAGCGTTGGGGACCGAATGCACAAGTTTGGTCAAGGCCTTCACGCCGCCAACAAATTCCAGGTCGCCCGCAGATTGCAAACGATTGACGAGTAGTTTGCTGTCAATCCGTTTGCCGCTGTCGTGCATATCCAGCAGGTGCGCGAAGAGACGCGAGTGTGTTTCGTCGTAGAAATCTTCAGCCCGCAACAGCAGCGCCAGATCATCACAGCAATCTGGTTTGAGGATCATGCTGCCCAGGACACCGACTTCTGCTTCCACGTCAGCGGGCGGCTGACGGTCGAGAATCTCAGAGGAGACTTTATGAGGCGGTTGAGCAACCGTAGCCATGGCGAGATCCTCCGTGACAGCCAACGCCGGATGGGGTTCCACACAGCGACAAACAGGCAGACAGGTCGTTATGATATCGGCTGCTTCCACAGAGGCAAGCTGTCCACCATGACTGGCTTCCCGATTCGGCGTATCTGCCGATAGGCAAACTGGCCAATGTCTCCACGCTGCTGTGTTTTTTCACATTTACCAACGAAGCTGCACTTTCTCGAGCCGGGTGTGCAGCAACGCGACAGCTATGGGGCTGGAATGGACTGGGTGACCTGTTACAGTTCGCCAGCAGTTCTTTGGCTAGTCAGAGTCAAGAATCGTTGCCGGAATTGTCGTCATCCGGAACCACCCAGACCTTCAGCTCAGACTCGATATCCTGATAGACGTGAACCTTGACGGTATACAGGCCCAGTTCTCGCAGTGGTCCATCCAGCCGAATCTGGTCGACGGTGAGATCGATATCGTTTTGTTTCAATGCCGCCACGATTTCCGGAGCGCCCACGCTACCGTAGAGGTGGCCGTCGTCGTTGGCGTTGGCTTCGATGTTGATACTTTGTTTGGTGATTGCGGTCGCCAGATCCTTGAGCTTGCCAATTTTCTCTTTCTGGAGCTCCATCAGGCGGCTACGGTGTTTTTCGATCATCCGGGCATGGTGATCCGTAGCGATCGTGGCCAGACCTTGCGGCAGCAGATAGTTCATGGCATATCCGCGTTTGACTTCAACCACGTCTCCCTGATTCCCCAGCTGGTCTACTGACTGGATCAACATGAGTTGGATCCCACCGCTGGGTCCTGTGGGAAGTCGTTTAAAACGGCGCAGTTTTTTCGTTGTGGCCATGGTGTCTTCGTCCTGCCGATCGGCTCTCACGGTCAAGTAGCTTGTTGCGACCAGGTCGCTGCCTGCGACCGAATACGGGCAGCAGCCACTATCTTAGCTGGTCGGCCGCTTTTGCAGAAGTACGGACCAGCTGGAAGTGAGGGAAAGCCGATTTTGCTGCCGCGGGTCAGTCTAACACGGGTTTTTCAGGCCTCAGAGACTCGCACTGGTCCTGCTGGCCGTGTTTCTAGAACGGGATGTCATCGTCCATCGGGCCGGGGCCTGCAGGCATTTCCTGACTCGCCGGTTGGCTGTACTGCGCTGCCTGCTGTTGTGGAGGGCGTGATGGACCCGGCCCGCCACCACCCTTGCGGCCTCCCAGCATCTGCATCCGCTCTCCCACCACTCGGAGTTTGGACCGTTTCTGGCCGTCTGTTTCCCAGCTGTCCAGTTTGAGGCGGCCTTCCACCAGTAGCGAATCTCCTTTTCCGAGATACTCACTGGCGACTTCCGCTGTCCGAGCCCACAAAGTCACATCAACAAACGTGGTTTCTTCCACCCATTCGCCGGTCTGGTTCTTGCGGCGATCGTTCACTGCCATGCCCAGCTCGGTAACCGCTGTGCCACCTGGTGTGTAACGCAATTCGATGTCGCGGGTTAAGTTGCCGACCAGGATGACTCGATTAAAACTCGCCATGACAATCCCTCGTACAAATGCGATGTCAGTTACTGAACGCTTGTTCGCTGTCCTGGCAGGCTAGCATTTTGCCGTGTCGTCTGCAAACAACACGGGCGGCAGATGGCGCCAGTTGCGTTGCGTGCTTCAGGTCGCCGACTCGTGGAACATTCCGCGCGCTGCGAGACCCACCAGGTTCGATGATCTTATGCTTCTTTTTCCGCGGCGTCGGCAGCTGGGGTTTTGGCATCTGCCTCGTCACTGGCTTTGGCCTCCGGCTTGGTTTCAGCCTCGGCTGCCCCAGTCCTTTTTCCAGTGGCATGTCCCACCAGCGTGTCTGCTAGTCGCGGGTCGACTTTCAGAGCCAGGCTGCGCAATACCGTGTCATTCAGTTGGCAGGCCCGATTGAATTCCCCCAATTTTTGGCTTTCCATCCGAAAATAGGTAAGCCAATAGGTGCCTTTGCGGTGTCCTTCAATGGGGTACGCCAGCTTCTGCTCATTCCACAAGATGCTGGCCAGAATTTCCGCTTGCGAATCCTCGATGAGCTTGTTTACTTGCTCGGAAACGCCGCTTGGGTCACGCGCATAGCGATTGGAATTCAAAATAAACATGCACTCGTACACATTTTCAGCCAAAATACTCTCTCCTTCTTCTGTCCGCATCAGAGCGGTCTGACTATCGCTGTTACCGGGCTGTTTTCCACTTCAGTTAAATTGATTCATGCTGCGGTCGATGCCCTCTACGGCCCACTTCACGGTAGCCTGGGCCGCCAAGTCGATGGCCGTTTCCATCTCTGACATCTCCGCCTTGTTAAACTTGCTCAAAACATAATTACTTAGTTGCCAACCCTCCGGTGGCGGTCCCACTCCAATTCGCAGGCGAGCAAACGCTTCGTCGCCTAATCGGTGGATCACATCCTGCAACCCTTTTTGCCCACCGGCGGATCCTTGTTTGCGTAACCGCAACTTGGCCAGCGGCAAATTGCAGTCGTCGCAGATGATTAATAACTGTTGATGGTCAAGCTTATAAAAGTCTCTTGCGCCGAGCACGCTCTGGCCACTATTGTTCATGTATGTATTGGGGCAGAGCAGTAACGCACGTTGATCTTCGATTTGTGCTTCGACGACTTCTCCATGGAAGCGTGATTTTGCTGGGCCGGTACCGTACTTGTGAGCCAATTGGCTCACGACTTGAAATCCTACATTGTGTCGAGTATTTCGATAGCGTTGGCCTGGGTTTCCGAGGCCGACGATCAACTTCATTGCAAAGGGCCTTGGCTGGTCAGCTGGATTTCTTCGAGTTACGCCTGCGGTAGTCCCTTACAAACAGTACCGCGAATCAGCCCGGCCGAGGATCAGGAACTGGTTTCTCCTTCTTCGTCTTCCTTGCGACCAATGACTTCGGGTTCGATTGCCAACATATCGGCAGGTTCTTCGTCTTCGGCGTCAGCAACTTCCATGCATTGCACAACAACGATTTCTGGATCGGTCAAGAGCACGACGTCGGCGGGGATTTCAACTTCACCCGCTCGGATCATTTCATTCAGCCCCAGGCTATTGACGTTGATTTCCAGTTTTTCTGGAATCGCGGTCACTTTGCACTCAACCTGGAGGTTGTGCACCATCTGCAACAGCTGCCCGCCGTCTTTCGTACCGGGGGCTTCGCCGCGCAATTCGATGCTGGTGGCGATTTGTACTTTTTCATCTGCCGATACGCGCGTCAGGTCTACGTGCAGGACTTCCAATCCAAAGGGGTCCCACTGGACTTCCTGAATGAGCGCCATATCCGTAGTAGCGCCTTTCATGTTGACTAACTTGATCCCCCGACGCAGTACCGGAACAACATCGTCGGCTGGGATCGACAGGTGCATGTTGTCTGCTTTGCGACCATACAGCACGGCGGGCACATGCCCAGATTGTCGCAACCGACGCGAATTGCTCGAGCCGAGTTTCTCACGAACACTAACGTTCAAGACTTCCGCCATGGATAGACTACCTATGGGTGGCAACGGACAACGATTCAGAACCAGAAGATGCAACCCGCCATTCTGGCATAAAAGGGCAAGACTACAAGCCCAGCTACGGGAAGGAAGAGCCGAGATTCCCGGGCTGTAGGCCCCGTCGCTCAACGGACTTCGTCAATGCGCCAGTTTGCCGACCATCGGTCGGCTATTACTGACGGTAGGGGGAGAGACCGCTGTCGGCACGGCCGGGCCATTTGATGTTCCGCTTCTGCTCAAATTCCTCGAACAGGCCCTGTGCCGTCTGCATAACCTCCTGCCGGTGAATTTGAGCGATCTGCTGGTCAAGTTGTCTTTTCTCAACAAACTGCTTGTGTAACGCCTCCTTGGGAACCTGCTGTGCGGTGATTTGCACCAGATAACAGACCGTTTTGGGCTCATTCCAGGCGATCGTGAGTCCACCCGGGTTGGCTGAAAACACCGGTTGCATAAACTTCGTGCCGATTTTTTCCAGAGTACGTGGTAGCGCGGGCATGGTGAGCTCGGCGGCGGCTTCTGACGTCGTTTCGGCCCCTCCTGCTGCTTCCGTAACCTGAGCTGCTGCAGCGGTTTCCGCTGACTCGGCCGCAGTCGGTTCCGCGTCGGTTTTCGAATCGTCTGTTTCCTGGTCGCCGGGGGCGGTCTCCGCAGCCGGTTCCACGGTCTGGTCAACTGCTGGCTTGTCATCCGCTGGCGGTTGCGTCACGCAGTCACCTTTGGCGTCCGCCTCAGGTGCGGGAGCTTCAGGTGCCGGTGTTTCGGATGCGGGGGCTTCAGGTGCTGGTGTTTCGGATGCGGGGGCTTCAGGTGCCGGTGCGGGTGTTTGGCCAGCAGG
>PBOG01000164.1 GCA_002724245.1 Planctomycetaceae bacterium | reverse complement strand
GCGGAGCCGTGGTGGTGGACAACGACAGCCGGCAATCGAAGGCAAGAGGCTCGAGGTGCTGCGATGCCCCTCGGATGCCAACTTCGACGACCCGCACACGTACGGATGGCAGAACATGTACACCATCCACAACGCCAGTCGGGTCAGCTACGGGTTTGTTCACCGTCATCACGAGTACGCCATCTACCGGCCCTACAGCATGGATATCGGCTGGAGGTGGGAGTACTCCGGCGGTACCTGGACCAAGAAGTACCTGAAAAGTGCTTTTGGTAAGAACGGTGCTGCGAAGTTGAGCGACATGCAGGCCTATGACGGTGCCTCGGGCACGATGTTGATGATCGAGACACCGTTCCGGAAGTGGTCGCGTGCGTACGGACCGTACCTGCAGTCCTACACGCACACCCACAACATCCTGCCGATGCAGTATGGCATCAACTACGACTACCGTGCTTCAGGCCGTCCATACGCCTGGGGACCCGGCAGTCGCCACGCTGGTGGTTGCCATATCCTGTTTGGCGATGGTGGCGTCCGGTTCGTCAACGAAACGATGAACCAGGGAACCATCAACGCGATGGTGACCGTCGGTGGACGCGAAGTCGTTGAAACCGGAGCCAACTTCTAGGCTCGCTGTCATGCCGCCTGGCGGCACGATGAAGATTTTGGCCGGGTACGGGTCGCTCGCGAGCCGTGCCCGGCCTTGTCTTTTGTTGACGACCGAAACCGGCTTGGCCGGGACGTCTGGGACCATCTGCTCGAACGAAATCAGCCGGTCTGGGCGGCCAGTTCCGTCGCAACCAAATCGCTCGGTCACGGCTGCAAACCGAACCAACAAGAAATACGTTTTCTGATGTGGGGAGAACCGCCGTGGCGGCTCAATTCAACAGGCCATTCTCCGGATTGACACTGCTGGTCTTGCTAATCGGCCTGTCCGGCTGTGAGGAACAAAAGAAGCCACGACTGCAAACAGCCAACGGCCGAACACTTGGACATGTCGTCGGCTGGATTACCCTCGATGGAAAGCCGCTGGCCGGTGCCCAGGTCGATTTCCACAACGAGATCACTCGAACATGCTCGGGTGGCACGGACCAGAATGGTCGGTACGAGCTGAAATTCAACCGGCACTTGAGAGGTGCCCCGGTGGGGGAACACCAGGTCGCCATCGGGCTGTTTGGACACAATTCCGAAGACCCCGTCGATGAACCGCTGCCCGAATTCTACAACAAGAAAACCGTTCTCAAGGCAACTGTCGTCGAAGGGGACAACGTGATCAGCTTTCACCTGACCACCCCACAGGGAGCCAGTGAGGTCAGTGAACTGGGACCCGTTCGTGGCCTGGTCCTGCTCGATGGCAACCCGCTACCGGGGGCCCAGTTGGTATTCCAGGGAGACGGAAAAAACGTGGCCCGCGGAACCAGTGACAACACCGGCTTCTACGAGTTGGTTTTCACCGAGAAACGAGAAGGTGCCGCCGTCGGCGCCAACAGGATCACAGTATCCAAGATGAACAAAGACGGCCAGGAAATCCTGCGGCCGATCTACAACACCAAGAGCACTCTCAAGCGGGTCGTTCGATCCGGAGAAAACCAGATCAATCTCAGCTTGACAACCAAGGATCTGCCACAGACGATCCCGAAAAAGAAGCCTCGACCAACAGTTCCAGACGGAAGTTGACACTTTGTCGATGCTGCGGAGAAGATGAATTCAACGGGGTCGTTTTCCGACCATGCCGTTGTACAGCAGTTTGCTACAAGGATGCCCCGCGATGCCTCGCTCTACCCGCCGCTCACCAGGCTTCACACTTGTCGAGTTGTTGGTCGTCATCGCCATCATTGCAGTGCTGATTGCTTTGATTCTTCCCGCCGTCCAGTTGGCACGGGAAGCCGCTCGCAAGACCCAGTGCCGCAACAACCTGAAACAGGTTGGCCTCGCCCTGATGGATTACCATCAGCAGCACGAGGTTCTGCCGCCGTCCTACGTCAATGGCGGCGAGTTTCATGCTCCCACCTTCCTGTCCCCAGGCTCGATTCGAAATCACACCGGCTACCTGTTTCTCCTGCCCCATATTGACGAGGGGCCTCTGGCCAGCCAGATCGACTGGAACAAGGCCACCGGCAAGGCGGACTGGCATGGCGTGGGTGGCGGGGACAGCCAGGCGGTGCTCGAAAAAGTGTCCATCGCGCTCTTTCGCTGTCCATCGGACCCCAGGTACGACGATCCGCATACGAAGGACTTTCACCAGGCGGGTGGCACTTCGGTGCTGACGGGCAACATGTACGCGATCACCGGTGGAACCCGCGTGAGCTACGGATTCGTTCACCGCAACCATGAATACGGGGTCCCACTGACATTCCGTGCTGACCGATCCAGCCAAAAAACTGCCTTCGGCAAAAATGGAGCCGCTCGGCTCAAGGACATTTTTGACCCGCACACCGCCACGATCCTGATGATCGAAACTCCTTTCCAAAAAACACACCCGGCCTATGGGCCGTACCTGCAGGCCTACACGCACACGCACCACATCCTGCCAATCCAGTACGGCATCAATTACGACTACCTGAACACCGGCCGACCCTATGCCTGGGGCGCCGGGAGCCGGCACGACGGAGGAGCACACGCCCTGTTTGTGGACGGAAGTGTGAGATTCGTCAACGAGAATGTCTCACATTCGATCCTGACTTCGATCTGTACGATTTCGGCCAGAGATCTCGCGGAATTGCCGTTCTAACCACCCCGTCGATACAAGTTCGATACCGACATGTGGCCGAAGATGGTGATCCCCTCTGAGCAAAACCATCGTCGATGATGGTTTTTTTCGCAAATCGGGAATATACGCTGGTCGTGATGGCTCCGAGTTGTTGCAATAGCTCCAAGTTGGCAGTCGGTCATCGATTCAATCCGACTTGCTGGTGTTCGGGCCCGACGCGGCCTTTGTGATCAACGCTGTTTAACAGGATACGAGGAGTAATCATGAAGAAGTTCATCACGACCCTTATGGTCGCCGCCCTGGTAGCTGCTCCGATCGGTTGCGGTGGTGGTCCCGGCTCATCGGGATCCAACCCCGCTGGTGACGGCACGCCGATCGATAGCTCCGCCAAGGGACCCGGTGGCGAAACCAAGGCCTCTCCCAGCGATGCGGATCCGAAGACCGGTAAGGTCCACAGTGACGCCGATATCCTGAAGGAAATGGGCGAAGGCGGTGCGGCCGATCCAGCAGCTGCTGCTGGTGGCGGCAACTAGGCTCGTTGACCTTCGTGACACCATCGGTTCTGTATGGTGCACCGTTGGATTCCACCCGCCGGGAGGGATTCATTTCACCAGAATTTGTGTTAGTAGAGCGAAAACGATGAAGAAGTTTATTGCGACAATGCTCAGCGTGGTGGTGCTCTCCTGGGCCGGCATCGGTTGCGAAGGCAATCCAACTGAAGCCGATGCCAACGATCCGCCGCCGTCGGCTGACCCCGCCAAAAACGATGATGGTGGTGGTCCGTCGGCCAAGCCTTCTCTCGAAAAGGCCACCAAGCCCATGCCCGAAGCGGATGGCAAGAAGACCGGTGGCTAGTCGGCTTGCCTGCTGACGAATGATAATGCGCTGAACAGGACCGGTTCACCGATCGTGGTGGTCCGGTCCTGTTTGTTTAATTCAACCGTCTTTGCGGCATTGCTTCGACTCAGCCCAGCCCCGACAATCGAGGGGTGGCACGATGGATCATTGTCCGCAGGTCACCGGCTCACCGAATCGGTCTCCGCGGAATTGTTGATTCAACCTCTTCACTCCTGGCATCGAAATCTGGATGACCAAGACACCGATTGCCCTCTGCCTTGTCGCGACGCTTCTGGGCTGGTCGGTTGCCAGTGCCCAGGAACAAAAATTGTCGGCGCAAGATACCGCGTTTTTCGAGAAGAAGATCCGACCAATCCTCGTGGCCCACTGTTACTCCTGCCACTCGGCGCAGGCTCTCCGGACGAAGAAGTTGCGTGGTGGGCTGCAGTTGGACAACCGTGCCGCGTTGCGAAAAGGAGGAGACAGCGGTGCGGTGATCGTCCCGGGCAAGCCAAAAGAGAGCCTGCTTGTGCAGGCGTTGAAATACGAGTCGCTGGAGATGCCTCCCAAGGGTAAGTTGCCACCACGCGTCATCGCCGATTTCCAGGCCTGGATTGCCCGCGGCGCTCTCGATCCGAGACGCGGCACCGCCGTGACCTCCTCGAAAGCCAACCTCAAGCAGGGGCGCGATCACTGGGCCTACCAGCCACTGAAACGACCTCTCGTACCACGGGTGGGTGGGTCGTCCAAGGCATCGGCCATCGACGCTTTCCTGCGACGCCGGCTCGAGACGGCTCGATTGCAGCAGGTCAGTCAGGCGGATCGCACGACCCTGGTGCGGCGGCTGTATTTCGACCTGCTGGGACTGCCACCGACACCAGAACAGATCCAGTCCTTCGTGGACGATGAGTCGCCGGAGGCCTACACCCGCCTGGTGGATCGACTGTTGGCCTCACCCCATTTCGGGGAACGCTGGGGGCGTCACTGGCTGGATGTTGTCCGTTTTGCCGAATCGATCACCCTGAGGGGTTTCTTGTTCCCCGAGGCGTGGCGGTACAGAGATTATGTGGTCGGCACACTCAACGACGATCGACCCTTTGACCGGTTTGCCCAGGAGCAGATTGCCGGCGACCTGCTTCCGGCCACCTCGCTGGAAGACCGTCAACGGAACGTCGTCGCCACCACCTTTCTGACACTGGGGAACAACAACCTCGAGGACCAGGACAAGGACAAACTGCGGATGGATGTCGTTGACGAACAACTCGAAACGATCTCCCGAGGCTTTCTGGCACAAACTGTCGGCTGTGCACGATGTCACGATCACAAGTTTGATCCGATCCCCACCCGAGATTACTACGCACTGGCCGGAATACTCCGCAACACGAAAACGCTCAACCACGCCAATGTCTCGAAATGGATCGAGTTGCCGTTGCCCTTGCCGCCGGGCAGGGCCGACCAGTTCAAGAAACACCAGGCAACGGTGGCCGCGGTGAAAGCCCGTCTCAAGTCACTCAAGGGCACCACCGGGTCCGCGCTGACGCCGCTGCCCCCCGCACAATTGCCGGGAATCGTCATGGATGATGAGCAGGCCATGACAACCGGCATCTGGATGAGATCCCAGTTCACAAAAAGCTACATCGGCTCGGGTTACCGGCACGACAAGAACGAACAAAAGGGCGACAAGACGGCTCGTTTTCGCCCACGGTTGCCTCGCGACGGGAACTATGAAGTGCGTTTTGCCTACACGCCGGGCAGCAATCGCAGCCCGGCCGTTCCCGTCACTGTCATCGGCGCCGATGGCAGGAAGACGATCACGATCAACCAGAAACAGACACCGTCAATTGACGGGCGATTCGTCTCCCTGGGTCGTCATCGCTTCCAGCGCAACGGACCCTCGGAGGTTCTTGTCACCAATGCCGGAACAACCGGAGTCGTGATTATCGACGCCGTACAATTCCTGCCAACTGATGAGGTCGGAAAAACAACGGCCAAGAAGACGGCACCGAAAAAGAATTCCGCCAGCCAAAAGAAACAAATTCGCTCACTCGAGCGACAACTCAAACAGCTGCAGAAACAGGCTCCCAGCCAGCCGATGTACATGTCGGTCGAGGAAGAAAGCACCATCGAGGACACCCGGGTTCACATCCGTGGCAATGTCCACAACCTGGGTGCACCGGCACCCCGGGGTTTCCTCCAGGTGATCCAGATGGACTATCGACCGACCTTCTCTGGCAAGGAGAGCGGTCGTCGCGAACTGGGACGGTGGATCGCCCATCACGACAATCCGTTGCCCGCCCGGGTCCTGGCCAATCGCGTCTGGCATTGGCTTTTCGGTGCCGGACTGGTTCGCACGACCGACAACTTCGGGACGACCGGCGAGTTGCCCTCGCATCCGGAATTGCTGGATTACCTGGCAACACGCCTGGTCGACCAGGAGTGGTCCATCAAGAGCCTGTTGCGAGAACTGGTTTGCACGCGCACCTATCGGCTCAGTTCCCGTCCCAGCTCAAGTGGAATGACCCGCGATCCAGAGAACCGGCTGTTGTGGCGGATGAATCGTCGACGGCTGGATGCCGAGAGCCTGCTGGATGCCATCTTGTCCATCAGTGGACGCCTGAGAACAGACATGGGTGGCCCACAGATTCGAACCGGTACCGCCACCGACTACAACTACCTCCACGACAGCAACCGGCGGGCACTCTACTGGCCCGTCCTCCGCAATTCGCTGCCGGAACTGTTCCGGGTCTTTGATTTCGCGAATCCGAGCATGGTCACCGGTCGCCGGGAAAACAGCAGCACCACACCACAAGCACTGTTCCTGATGAACAACCCGTGGGTGCTGCAGCAGGCCGATTACGCCGCCGAGAGCCTCCTCGATCTCCCGCATCTCGATGATGCGCGGAGGATCCAGCTCGTGGTCACAGCCGCGTTCGGCCGACCACCAACCGGGTCGGAATCGGAGTCGTTGCTGGTATTCGTGGGCTCTGAAAACGACGATAAGACACCCAGGAAACAAAAATGGTCCCAGTTGATCCAGGCCCTCTTTGGCTCGGTTGATTTTCGCTACGTTCGGTAAGCCCCCACGGACCACCTCGACAAATTCTCGGGAACACGAGCAGGAATGTCGCAGACCATTCTCACCCGTCGTCAAATGCTCGCAGCCTCCGGTTGCAGCTTCGGGCAATTGGCTCTCACCGGCCTGTTGCAGAAACCGGTCTCTGCCGCATCATCCAATCCACTGACCCCCCGCCAGCCACACATCACACCGCGAGCCAAGCGGATCATCTTCCTGTTCATGCAGGGTGGACCCAGCCACGTCGATTCTTTCGACTACAAGCCGATACTGGAAAAACGCGACGGCGAAACGCTTCCTTTTGACGACGCACGTGTGATCGCCAACACCGGCAAACGCGGCAGCCAACAACTGCTGAAAAAACCACTCTGGAATTTCCGCCAGTATGGTGAATCCGGCCGTTGGGTCTCGGACCTGTTTCCCGAAACAGCCCGACATTCCGACAAGCTTTGCCTGGTCCACTCGATGCACACCGAGGGCGTGGCCCACGGACCGGCGACCCTGTTTCTGCACTGTGGGTCGACGAACTTCGTTCGTCCCTCGATGGGCGCCTGGATCAACTACGGCCTCGGCAGTGAAAACGAGAACTTGCCGGGGTTTGTTTCGATTTGCCCGTCTCCGGGCAACGGTGGGGCCCGCAATTACGGCAGCGCCTTTCTCCCGCCGGTGTTCCAGGGAACCACAATGGGCACAGCGGGTGGTCCGGCCGCCGATGCCAGGATCCGGGACCTGGTCAATGGTCGGCTCTCCAGGCGGCAGCAACTCAGGCAGTTCGAACTGCTCCGTTCGCTCAACAACAGCCAATTGCCGGCCGACTCAGGCGATGCCGAACTGGAAGCGGTGATCAATTCGTTTGAACTGGCCTGGCGGATGCAAAGTCACGCTCCGGACATCCTGGACCTTTCCCGGGAAACACCCGCCACCCAGGCGCTGTACGGGATCAACGAGAAACCGACCGACGACTTCGGCCGCCAGTGCCTGATGGCCCGTCGCCTCAGCGAGGCAGGCGTGAGATTCATCCAGGTGACCTACGGCGACGGAACACCCAATCCGGCATGGGACCAGCATTCCAACCTGCCCAAGCATGCCGATCACGCCCGCCGCGTCGACAAGCCGATTGCCGGACTGCTCGAGGATCTGGACCAACGGGGCCTCCTGGAAGACACGATCGTTTGGTGGGGCGCCGAGTTCGGCCGCACTCCTTATGCTCAGAATCGAGGAACCGGTCGCGACCACAATCCCAACGGGTTCACGGTTTGGCTGGCCGGCGGCGGCCTGAAACAGGGATTTGCCTACGGCAGCACCGACGACTTCGGTCACGTGGCGGTCAAGAACAAGATGCACATGCATGATCTCCACGCCACGCTGTTG
>PBOG01000163.1 GCA_002724245.1 Planctomycetaceae bacterium | reverse complement strand
CCCTCTGACAGCGGTTTACAACCCGAAGGCCTTCATCCCGCACGCGGCGTCGCTCCGTCAGACTTTCGTCCATTGCGGAAGATTCTCGACTGCAGCCATCCGTAGATGTCTGGGCAGTGTCTCAGTCCCAGTGAGCCGGGCCATGCTCTCACACCCGGTACCCATCTTTGGCTTGGTGCGCCATTACCACACCAACAACCTAATAGGACGCAGACCGCTCCTCCGGCAATAAATCTTTGGTCCGGAGACGTTATCTGGAATTACCTACAGTTTCCCGTAGCTATTCCAGACCGAAGGGTACGTATCTACGCGTTACTCTCCCTTTCGCCGCTAATCCACAGTGCAAGCACTGCTTCATCGCTCGACTTGCATGCCTAATCCACGCCGCCAACGTTCATTCTGAGCCAGGATCAAACCCTTCAATTGATATTGCTTACTGGACAAACACAAGGTTTGCCCAGATGTCAAGCAAACGTCAATCGATGGCCTGAACCATCGTCGGTATCTCGACGGTCGCGAGATACCTAGCCAAATATTTAGTCACAATCTCATACTGGCAAAATCACAAAAGGATAGTCATGAACGGGAAGTTCCCGCTCATGCAAGAGGCTAATACCAAATTGTCAAAGAACAGCGGGCCTCACCACCGGGGTAACGCCCGTAAGAAGCCCAATTCTATACACGACGGCCTGACTGTCAACAGGACGCCGACAGTTTTTAGGAACTCTCGGAGTCTTGCTGAAGCCACGCTATGCTTTGGGCTGGGAAAAACGGTGTTTCCAGTGGCCTATGCCTCACCACGCGATACGGAAAGGTGCTCTCAAAATGGCGATCCACTTGCCGAAAAACAACCCTCGAAGTGTTTGTTGGTTCGTCGTCGGTCAGTGGAAGCTTTCATTTCTGCTCTGTTGGATACTGACAGGCTGCGCTCCGTCGAACGTTCCAAAACCTGCCAACAAGGTGAGCGGGGAAAAAGTGGGCTCAGCAACCTCAGAGGGCAGTGCAGAGCTTGCAAGCGATGAATGGGCAGTGATTTATATGGAGCAGCAACCGGTTGGTACGATTCATACCGAAGTTCGAGAAACTACCGAGGCGGGGCGAACGCTGATTCAGACACAAAGTACGACCAGGATGACATTACAACGCATGGGGCAGTTGACGGAAGTTTTGCAGTTACAGGAATCCGTCGAAACGAAACAGGGGCAACTGATTCGATTTCGGAGCGAAATGAAAAACGGGGCAACGGCGCTCGTCATTCGCGGTCAAGTAGCAGGTGATCATTTGGTTTCAGTTGTGGAACCCTCCACTGGCACCAAACCAAATTCGATCTTGTGGAAGTCCAAATATCGTGGTTTTTTCGGGCCGGATCAGATCATGCGGGCAAACCCGATGCAGCCGGGTGAATCACGTGTCGTGGAGATCTTGTTTCCTGGCCTGACCAGTGTCCAGGTTGTTGAAACCAGGTTAACAGCACTCGATTTTGAAGAAACCAAGGTCGCCGCTGGAACCAAACGTTTACTCAAAGTAACCAGCACTCTCGACCTGGCGGGGCAAGCGGTCCTGTCATCATTGTGGATCGATGAGGCAGGAGTGCAGTGGAAAGCGGAAATTCCCGGTGTAGGAGTCGTACTGCGTGTCGATAAGAAACCTGAACGTCTGCAAAACGGATCGGCCGCAGTAGACTTGAGCCAAAGTTCGTTTGTGCCTCTGAAACGCAAGGTAGAGCGGATTCACGAGACTCGGCGCGTTGAGTACCAGGTTCATTTGAAAACCAACGATCCTGCCAAGGCTTTTCATCATGACACTCGTCAGCAAGTCGTAGCGGTCGACAAGCATACCGCCCGTGTGACGGTCGACGCTGCGGCCGATAAGCCTCCGCTTGGCGACAGGGAAACCCCTCCTGGGGATGCCGATCGCTCAGAGAATTCACTTATACAGTCCCAGGACCCACTGATTCAGAAGATGGCCTCGCAAGTCGCGGTGTCTGAAGAAGATCCTTGGCGCATTGCCACTGCCTTGGAATTGCACGTCAGAAGGAGCATGAAGCGTGCTGATTTTTCGACTGCATTTGCATCTGCTGCGGAAGTTGCCAGGACGCTTCGTGGCGATTGTTCTGAGCATGCTGTGTTATTGACAGCTCTGTGTCGCGCCCGCGACATTCCAGCACGAGTAGCGACCGGGCTGGTGTACGTCGCGTTGGGCAAACGCCCTGGTTTCGGTTTTCACATGTGGACCGAGGTCTGGATCCGTGACCGTTGGCTGCCCCTGGACGCCACGATTGGCCGCGGAGGTATTGGCTGTGGCCATCTTAAATTGACCCATTCGAACCTCAGCAACGGAGACGAAGTGTCGGCGATATTGTCGGTCTTGCCGGTGCTCAGACAGGTTCAAATAGAAGTTCGTGACGTTGCTTACTGAGGTAAGCCGGTTCGCTTCTTTTTCCATTGAATTGTTACAATGGGGGTTCCTGTTTCTGGTGGGACGCCACCTGATCTTGCAGAGATGGATGCGATGGACAAGCACGTGGCTGATACCCACACCAAACAGACCAGAGTCACTTTTCTGGATCAAACAGGATCAAAGTCAGTCGATGCGGTAATCGCCTCGACGGTCAACATTCGGCGTATTTTGCCAAGTATCATCGCCAAGATGAACTTGCCAGTCACTGGGCCTGATGGACAGCCAATGAGCTATAGCCTGGACCACAAAGAAGGGGGGCGGCGTTTGCATGAAGACCAGACATTGCCTGAAGCCAACGTGCAGGATGGAGATCACTTGATTATCTACGCTGAAATGGTCGCGGGTGCCGGCCGAATCTTGAATTACTGACAGGTTCTTGCGGACCATGATCCTTTGCGTTTGGCCCGGGCTGTTAGTGGGGTGGTCGTAGTGCCAGGCGCGGCTTGGTACGCCGTGTTGAATTCTGCCTGGTGAAGTGGGTTGGTGAGTTTGTCACAAGAGGCAGTGTATGAATGCGTCACCGCGGAGTCGTCGTCTGATTGCTGACTATCAAACGCTGCGGAAGCTGCGGGCACAGAGTTCGATTCTGCAGTTTCGTACGCAGGGAGATCCACCCGAAAGGTACCGGATTCGCTTTTACGGCCGTGGGTTGTTCCTGGATCCGACGAGCCGCCGTGTGCGCGTTTTGACTCGGCACGAAATTGGGATCGAATTGGGCGCGTCGTACCCGCGTACGTTACCAGTGCTGACCTGGAAGACGCCCGTATATCACCCGAATATTTCACTTAACGGATTAGTTTGCCTGGGTGGGTACAGTACGCAGTGGGTTCCCAGTTTCAAATTGGATGAACTTTGTGGGATGTTGTGGGATATCGTGCGGCTGCGAAATTTTGACATTGAACATCCCTATAATCGAGAAGCGGCGGAGTGGTTGCGTGGGCAGGATGCAGGCCGTTTCCCAGTGGATCGCAGGCCGCTGCGAGACCTCGCTTCGCCGGAAACGCCCGCGGTCTGCCAGCCGCCATTGGTCACTGATGAAACATGGCCTGATTCTGCCGTTGTCGATAGCAATTCCTTCTCGCCCAACGGGCAGCTGGGGCGAGAAGGTCTCGACGCGGAAATTCGGTTTCTCGACTTTGAAAGTTCCTGACTTGTTGGCGTTACTAGCCAGCCTTTAGCGATTGCTTTGGACTGTTCTTCCTGCTCGTCGTGTTGGGCCGTTTGTTGCCATGACTGAACCGGGGTTCTTGATCGACAATGAAGACCGCTATGCCGGGTTTCGGCTGATTTCTTGGTGGAATCAGCAGTCTTTGGCGGATGCCAGGATTGTCGTTGTTGGTGCTGGAGCGCTTGGCAATGAGGTGCTCAAGAATCTTGCACTGCTTGGTGTCGGACAGGTGTTCGTCGTCGATTCTGGCGTGATCGAAGCGCCCAACCTGGGACGTTCACCGCTGTTTCGCCGGCGACACTGCGGTCTGCCGAAAGCGGAAGTTGCAGCGGAGCAGATGCGTGACCTGAATCCCGATGTCCAAGTCGTTGCGTGCGTAGGGGACGTGATAGGTGACGTGGGATTGGGTGTGTTTCGTGCCGCTGATGTGGTCATCGGTTGTCTTGACAACCGCGAAGCAAGGCTTTGGGTCAATCGACAGTGTTGGAAGACACAAACGCCTTGGATCGATGGCGGCATTCAAGAAATTAGCGGTGTCGTTAAGGTCTTTGTGCCCCCGGATGGAGCGTGTTACGAATGCGCGATGACCGATGTCGATTACCAGTTAATCAACTTGCGTTATAGCTGTCCTTTATTACGTGAACGCGATTTCCAGGCAGGGAGGATTCCCACGACACCTACGATCGCAGCTATTGTAGGTGGCTGGCAGACCCAGGAGGCCCTGAAGCTGATTCACCAGATGCCAGTGAACGCTGGGCAGGCAATGGTATACAACGGTGAAGCGAATCGATTTTACACGACCCGTTTTGAAAGACGCGAAGGTTGTCTCAGTCATGAAGTCTGGGACGAGCCGATTTCAGTGCCGGTGTCGGCAGGATCCCACACTGGGGAGGCTTTGTTTCAAGCTGTCGATCGATGTGTGGTTGGTGCACGGGCCAGCCGTTTGCTACTCGATCGTGATTTAGTGCTGTCTCTGGAATGTGCGCAGTGTGGCGTTCGGATTCCGATGCTGCGATCGCGTCATCGAGTTGATGCCCAGTCCGTCAAATGCTCGCGGTGTGGCGAATGGATGATGCCTGAGATGACCCACTGTGTAGATCGTGATATGCCCAGGGCAAGCGAACTATTATTTGCCTTGGGTATCCCGGATTATGACATTGTGCGAGTCGTAACTGCGGATCGTGAGATATCGGTGCTGCTGGCGGATGACGAACAGGCGGTCTGGCCGTCTGTGACCGGCTAGACGCAACAGGAGTGAGGTCCGCAGACAT
The DNA here is from genome assembly GCA_002724245.1 of Planctomycetaceae bacterium. Lineage (GTDB taxonomy): Bacteria > Planctomycetota > Planctomycetia > Pirellulales > Pirellulaceae > UBA9264. Next base: position 16,575 of record PBOG01000163.1, on the reverse strand, counting down.
GGCAGATGATGAAATTCAACTAGGAGAGGTCAGGCGATTACCCCCTGCCCTGCAATCTCGGCCCGATCGACGGATAGATTGTTCAGTAGTTCGTTGTGGCAGTAGCGACGAACCAGGTTTGCCTGTTTTCCTTTCGTATAACGGCTTGCAGCGTCTATGTGAACATGTCTGGTCCGCGGCGGAAGTCGAATTGGGAGGTGTACTGGTAGGGGATCAGTGCCATGATGAAGAGGGGAATCCATTTGTGGTGATGACGGACAGCCTGGCGGCCCAGGATTACAAGAATTCCGCGGATAGTTTTACCTTTACGCACAATGCGTGGTCCCGAATTACGCGAGAATTGGACTCGCGACCTGGTCGTCGCCGAATCGTAGGCTGGTACCACTCTCATCCCGGTTGGGGTGTGTTTTTGTCGGATCGAGATCAGTTTATTTGTGAAAGCTTCTTCGTTGGCAGGCTGGACATTGCGATGGTCGTTGATCCTCAATGCAAGCAACTGGGGGTGTTTCAACACACGGAGAGTAAATCGGATTCGATGCAACCAGTGGCAGGTTGTTTCGTGTTCATGGAGGGGGAGGCTAGTACTGAAATGAGCGAAGAAGGTTTGCCGACTCCGTTGCGTTATTGGGCCGGCCCCGGCAGCAGTGGCCGTTCAGGGTAGAGCCGATGCAATTCAGGTTCGTGTCGGCTCTGGTTGGGTGGTGCCTTTTCTCGTTGCCGCGCAGCAAGCGTGCTGTGTGTATCCAGCGTTGTTCGTGAGATTTCGCGTGCGACAGAGCGGATTCTGGTAGAAGATTCAGGCTGTGTTTGGATTCACATCTTATTATCTGTTGGGGTTGTTGGGACTGCTCGTAGCAATCGGGTGGGGCGTTGGCCGATGTCTGTTGCGGCATATCCTGGATCGTCGAAGTCTGGTCGAATGGAATCGCCAGCGCGGAGGCAGGATCGTGCGTTCAGGCTATTTTCACGGTTTGACAATCTGCTTTCAGGCCGGGAGTCAGGAGGTATGCCTTTGGCTGCTCCCGATGCGCTGTTGGCGCCAACCACAACTTCAATTGACGGTGCCCTGGCCAACTGGCGAACACGTGCTGTCATTACGTCCCATGAATGCATTATCTCGCATTGTGACGGTGTATCCTCGACGACACTGCGAGCCTTGGGGGCACAGATACCAGCTTTGCACTCAGCATCCTGCCTGGGCAAGAAAGCTACTGGGTGGTGGGGTCAGTAGCAGCCTGAGACGGATGAATGCTCTTTTGGACAAGCGTCGTTGTGATTTGCAGCTTCAGCACGAGCAGTTCAGGCTGCGGTTTCGATTTCCGATGGACGCTTCGAACCAATTATGCCAGCTGATTGAACTTGGCCTGGATATTGGAGATCAACTAGGACTGCAGGAGCGTGGAGAAATCACGCTTTCCAATCAGGTTGAAAGCCATCAGGAAACCGAGTTGCATTGCCCTGTCTGTAGCGGTGCACTGGAGCATGGGATTGTCTATTGCCTTCTCTGCGGAGCACCCCACCATCTTGACTGCTGGCGATACCTTGGCAGGTGCTCTTTGTTTGGATGCCAGGAGACGCGTTATCAGCGGAGGCACCGGAAGTGGTGGAGATAGATGGTGGCAAGTTTGCCCGGGCGACGGGAGCGACACGGGCATTGAAGGCGTGTGCTGCTCAGGTGTAATGAGTGGCAGCGGTTGGCTGCTTAATGTTTGAAGTGGCGGCGTCCAGTGAGAATCATTGGCAGATTACATTCATTGCAGGCTGCGATAACTTCGTCGTCCTTTCGGGATCCGCCGGGTTGAATGACCGCTGCGATTCCGGCTTCCGCCGCCTTCAGAATAGAATCTGGGAAAGGAAAAAAAGCGTCAGAAGACAGGATCGACCCTGCGGCCCGATCACCGGCCTTCTGGATCGCAATGTCAACGGCGTCGACTCGACTCATCTGGCCAGCACCAACTCCGCATAGTGCGCCTTCCTGACAAAGTGCGATCGCATTGGATTTGACGTGACGCACAATCGACCAGCCGAATCGCAAGTCATTCCAGATCTCGGTAGTGGGGCTGGCTGTGGTGACGACATTCCAGTCGTTCTCTGGGTCGTTGTCCACATCACCGTGTTGTACGAGCATGCCGCCTTCGAGTGACCGAAAGTGGAGCCTCGATGGGCGCGTATCAAGTGCGCCGACGACCATCAAGCGGACATTGTTTTTCCATTTTGGTTTCGTGGTGAGGATTTCCACCGCTTCTGCTTCAAAGTCAGGCGCAACAATTGCTTCAATAAATTGTCCGGGAGTGGCGAGGACTTCGGCAGTTGCCGCATCGACAGTGCGGTTCAATCCAAGTACAGACCCAAAAGCACTCACGGGGTCCCCATCAAGCGCACGACGGGCCGCGACGGCCAGGTCAGCCGCAGTCGCAGCGCCACAAGGGTTGTTGTGTTTGATGACTGCCACAGCGGGCCCTTCAATCAGCCGCACGATCCCCAGAGCGCTATCCAGGTCGAGAAGGTTGTTGTAGGAGAGCTCTTTGCCGTTAAGTTGGTGAGCGCCGACCAGGCTTGGGCCATGCGTTCCCAACTGTCGGTACACAGCGGCTGGTTGATGTGGGTTTTCGCCGTAGCGCAGCACGGCCTCTCGACTTAGTTTGAGATCGATCTCAGGTGTGAAATCGTCGGCTTCCCCACCGCTCGAGAAATAATCGGCAATGGCTCGGTCGTAATTTGCCGTCGATCGGAAGGCGGCTGCCGCGAGATCTTGTCTCAATTCGAGAGACGTGCAGCCGCGCTGGTTGATTTCATCGAGTATCGACGAATACTGTTCTGGATCGGTGGCGATTGTCACGAAGCGCTGATTCTTGGCGGCGGCTCGAACCAGGCTGGGGCCGCCAATATCGATCTGTTCAATGGCCTCTTCGCGAGACGTGTCGGGTTGGCGAATTGTGTCTTCGAACGGATAAAGATTAACGACGACCAGCTCGAAGGATTTGATTGCATGGGTGGCGAGCGCCTCCTGATCATCTTCCCGGTCCTGCCGGCACAGAATGCCAGCAAAGATCTTGGGATGTAGTGTCTTGACGCGACCATCCATCATTTCGGGAAAGCCGGTGTATTCTGCCACATCGTGAACGGTAAGGCCCTCACGTTCGAGATGGCGGCGCGTCCCTCCCGTGCTGTAAATAGAGATGCCGGCATCAACCAGCCCGCGCGCAAACTGGGACAGTCCGGATTTGTCACTAGTGCTAATCAAAGCGCGTTGTACAGGTGGCGATTGCATGGCGGCTCACATTATTACAAGAAACTGGTCGGCGAGAGAGATTGGTGTGCCACTGGGCTCAAGCGCCGGCGGTCTGCTGAAGCTGCTGAGTCATCGTTAGTGTGGCATTGCCAGACGATGGTTTACGGCTTCGAAGGACGAGGGTCAACCGGGCCAATGTCGAGTCTCGTAAAACGGGCGTGTTCACTGCAGAGCGACACGCAACCGATCGCACAGTGCGGCGGTTTGCGAGTCGAGCCAGTTGCGTCCCGGCGGAAAGAAAAAAAAACTGCAGGGACAGAGTTGCGGCTCTGCGCCTGCAGCGTTTTCGTGAAGCCATTAACGGCGTCTATTTGAACGGATCGTCATCTGCCGGCGCCTTTTCTGCGGCTGGCTTGTCATCCGCAAACGGATCCTCGTCGGCTGCCGGCTTTGCCGCGGCGTCTCCTCCAAACGGGTCATCGCCAGCCGCGGGCTTGTCATCGCCGCCGCCAAACGGATCATCATCCTCTGGCATAGGCGCGGCACCTCGATCCGAAGGAGATTTCTCTTTGGGCTTTTTGTCCTTGGAATCCTTGTCTTCTTCTGCATCGAGGTGGAGCAGTGGCCAGTCGTATTGCGGTTCGTGAAGGCACTGTAGCAAGCCGTTGCGGGTTCCCATGTAGAGGCGATCCGTTTGCGTATTGATAAGTTTGACGGCTAACAGTTCCGCTTGCAGGATGCCGCGGCGGCTGCCAGTTGCGATGTCGACAATGACGATGCGCCCATTTGCATTTGTGCAGTAAAGTCGATTGCCACTGGCAGAAACAAACCCAAAAATCCCAGGCGTCCACCACTCTTCCTGGCCGGTATCGGCATTGATACGCCACATGCCGCCGTCGGCGGACATGATGTAGACGCCGTCGCCGAATACAACGGGTTGGTGTTCGAGTGGTTCGCCGGCGGAGAATCTCCACCGAAGCCGGCCTGACCGTTCACTCAGACATGTCAGATAACCGTCGCGTGAAGCGATGTAGAAGCTGGTCTGACCACCTTTGGTTCGATACGCTGGACGACCCAGAATCAATTCGGGAGACTCCAGCCGGTAACGGGTGCCGGCTTCGTTCGCATTGGCAACGTACAGGTAGCTCTTGGTGGTGCTGCCGCGCCGTGCCGCTCGAGCGGTCGTTGGCCAGGCAACCGATTGCGTGACGACCAGTGGTTGAGTCAGGGCTCTTCCCAGTGCGCCATAACGTGTGGGGAACAGCAGTGGTTCACGAAGGTCGTAACCGAGGAGATCGCCTCGGACGGTAGGTACCAGAACCTGCGTATCGGAAATGGCGGGACCTGCACTAGGTACTTCGGTGATGCGTCGGCCGCTTGCGTAACTAGAGACCATTTTTTTCCACAGCAATTGCCCATCGGCAGCATCCAAGACATACACGGTGCTGCCGTTGATGACTGCAACCACATCGTCATTTGCTGCAGGACCTTGTGTTACCAACGTGGGACGCCCAATTTTCGTTGACCAGAGGGTAGCGCCCGTCTCACCGTCGAGGGCGTTGACAATACCCGTCGCGGAAGCGGCATAAAGCCGGATATCCGGGACCATACGTCTTTGCAGACGAGGCATGACTTCAGGCTTTGCCTGGGCACGTTGCAGCAAAGAGATTGCCAGATCTACTTCGGCTTTGTCTTCTTCTTTGGCGTCAAGTTCTTCCGCTTGTGTCGTCCGTTGTGCAAGTGTGGCGGCATCTGCGATCAGTTTTTCGACGAGTTCGGCCGTTTGCGAGATTTCTGGATCGGCCTGAGAGTTTGGGTTCGAACGAATAATCGCGCGCATGCGTTTCACCGCGGCAACCAGGGCTCCGTCGGCGCCCAGGGGTTTGCCCGTGCGATCCAGATCTGTGTTGCGAATGATGTCCTTTCCCCTCGCGTGGTAGACCTCGTAGACCGTGATGGCACGAGTCGAACTGATGTGCGGCTCAATGTGCACAACTCGGCCACGCGTTGGATCGAGATCCAGTTGGGTTGTCCAGGCTAATTCCAGGCCACTACGGCGCGCCAGATCCTGAGAAATGGCGCCGCGCCGTCCTTGGGAGAAACAGACGGCCCAGGGAAACGCAAGGCACATACACAACGCCAGAGAAGCCACATTTCGGCGCATGATCAAAACCCGCTGCGAAAGTGTTGTAAACAAAGCTGCCCCGAAAGGGGGAGAACTCAGTCTCCATCATACTTCAATCTTTCTGGTGACGCAGCTGAAATCCCCTCTTTCTCCCTGTTTCGCAATCTTGACATTGCCGGTTTTGACGCGCTGGAACTCGTGTACTGGGCTATTTTCGATGGCGCCCCCGCATGTTCCCGCGTACGCAGTGGTCACTTGACTGGCCGGTATTCCGGTGGCGTTTGTTGGTTTCAGTTCATCGAGTTTCTTGACTTGGGGGGTGCCTGGGGCTGGCCTGGTCATGGGAAAGGGTGTGATCTCGTCGGAGTAACACATTGATTTGGTCTGATTGTGCCGATGGAACCGGCGTCCCCGAGGGGACGTGTTGTAACAGGAATTGGGCTAGTTCAGACTGTTCGACGATTGGAATCTTGGCTTTACGGGCGGCGCGGCGGATCTGATCAGCGCGGCGTCCGGCTTCCTTTTGTACGACTCGCGGCGTGGTCGAAGCAGGTTCGGGTTTTCCCAGAGTGACCACGATTCCTGATTCGTGGGTCAGGATGACTTGAAGTTGCGATGTGTCAGAAGTTTCTCCGGCTCCCGTTGAGCGCGCCCGTTGTCGTTGCTGGCGTTTCTGCTTGATTTGAGGGTTGACTTCGTCACGGCGTACTTCCTCGCGCACTTCGCGAGAAGTCATACGCAGTTCACGTTCAAACTTCCAGCGCTGAAGCAAATAATCGATTGCAGCTGCGGCGACCAGGGCCAGGCCGATCTTGAGAGTCGAATTGGCCAGGAACCCGCCAATCTGCGTTGCGATTTCTCGAGGTTGCGCTCCAGCATTGAACAGGTTGTTTTCGACTAGTGTCGACAGGCATGTCCAAGCAACTGCGAGGATTACGCTGGCCTGAAGCAGGCCGGATCCAAAACGCAGTAAATTTCCCAGTGAAAACAATCGTTGCATTCCCTGGGTCGGGTCGATGTGTGCATAGTTTGGACTGATTCGATGGGCCAGCGGTGTGATGCCGACTTGTCCGGCGTGGACAAGCAACGAGACCAGAAATACGACTCCCAGAAATGGCAATAGGACGGGGAGCAGGTAGAAGGCGGTAGTTCGCAGGAAGTGTCTCGGCAAATCCGTTGTTGCGATCAGTCTGGGATCGTTTCCCAGTTGTTGTTGGGTAAGGTCTTGAAGTTTTTCAAGTAGCGGGTCGCCTAGCAATATCAGCGAAATCGTCGCCGCGACCAGCACAGTAGCGGTGGGCAGATATTGGCTCTGCGGATAGTGACCTTGAGACCGTGCCTGTTGTCTGCGGTTGGCACTAGCAGCGTGTTGCTTTGGTTCGTACGAGGTTTCCATGCCTTACCTAGAGTGCGTCGGCACCGGTTGTTGGAGTGGATTGTGCGTTTGCCCTGGCAAGGATGTGATCCACTTGCTTTTGCTCTGTTTCAGATTTGTGCCATCCGTTTCAAAGGCTGAAAGCCAGTTAGTACGGGTATGTTCCAGCATGCTTGTTGCTTCGTATTGAAAGGTCCAGCCCAGCGACCCTAAGCCGAGGAAAACGGCCGCTAAAAATGCGAGCGAATTGAACCCCAGCCCGATTGCCAGAATATTTAATTGTGGGACGACGCGACTGAGCAATCCCAGGGTGAGCATGGAGAACATGAGTGCAGCGATCAACGGTGCAGACAGGCGTATGGCGATGAGCAGACTATGTGTGATCGCGTTAGTAAGTACTTCTGGCAAGTTACCGACGGGGATCATTGTCTGGCCGGGCGGATAGGTCGCAAAGGTGTCCAGCAATGCAGCCATGATTTGGCGATGGCCGCCGGCGACGAGAAAAGCGGCGGTGGCCACTAAATCGAGCAAACGCCCAAAGACGGGTACTGGGGTATCGAGGTTCGCATCATAAATTTCAGTCATTCGCAGCCCGGCCATTTGGGCCACGGTTTGACCTGCCAGTTGCAGCGATGAAAACAGCAGCAAAACGGTAAATCCGATGACGAGCCCGATGGCAGCTTCACGTGCCATCGCGACAGCGAAGGTTGCCAGGTTTGCAGGGAGAGATGGACCATGATGGGAATGCGCCATCGTGAGTACCAACGCCAGACCGCCAATGATCACCCAGCGTCCTCGCCAGGGAAGGCCGTGTATGGGAAAGCATGGTGCCAGGCACAGTAGCCCGCTGACTCTTGTCAGAATCAGCAAGAAAAGACACGGCCAACCATCGAGGTTTGTCACGAATGGGTTCATTGAGACGCGAACCAGGCAGAGGGAGTGAACGGTTGGATTTGCTGAACGCGGGATGATTACTGCGCAACGGTTGCTGGAGATGACCCTCGGCTGTGCGCCCACCTAGTCTTTTGAAAGGGAGTGTGAACCCGCCGCACGTCAGCCACCGAGAACGACACGTGGGATATTTGAAATCAGTGTGCCAGAGTATTCGACCATGCGCTGAATAAGCCAAGGAAGACCGATCGCGAAAGCCGTCAGCATTGCCAGGATCTTAGGGACAAAAGAAAGGGTCTGGTCTTGGATTTGTGTTAATGCCTGCAATAAACCAATAAGAAGTCCTGTACCAATTCCCACAAGCAGGACCGGAGCACTCACGAGTAACGCCATAGACATTGCTTCGCGTCCCAGGTCGATTGCTTGTTGCGGTTCCATTGTTGTCAGCGGCTCACATGTGATGCGGAAAATGGCGTTGGTGCGTTCCTGTTCAGAGGCACACGTTAAAGCTAATTCAGTTCAGTCAGTGACGGAGTGAAGTCAGAGCGGGACGAAGCTTTCGAGGAGCATTTGCACCACGAGATGCCACCCATCGACAAGTACAAACAGCAGGATCTTGAACGGAAGTGATACGATGACGGGAGGCAGCATCAGCATTCCCATGGAGACGGTTACACTAGCCACCACAATGTCGAGAACGAGGAATGGTAGATAGACCTGGAACCCGATCAGAAACGCGGTCTTCAGTTCACTCAGCATAAAAGCAGGCAATAGTGCCTGCAGTGGGACATCTGCGAACGTCTGAGGTTCAGAGTTTTCTGACGGCAGATATTGACAAAACAGGTGGACGTCCTCGTGATTACCCGCAGCGTCGATTTGCCTGCTCATGAAATTACGAATGGGCTCGGCACCTCGCTGCCAGGCTTCCTCCCAGCTCAAGGGTGTGTTGGGGTCGGTGTATGGGACAATGGCTTCCTCGTAAACTTGCTTCCAGACCGGGGACATGATGGCCAATGTCATGAAGAGTGCGAGTGAGGTAACGACCTGGTTGGAAGGGAATTGCTGTGCTCCAAGTGCTTGCCGCAAGAGTCCAAGTACGACAGCGATGCGTACAAAACTGGTACACATCAACAAAATGCCTGGTGCCAGACTGAGTACCGTTACGGAAAGAAAAACACGTAGTGATGACTGGAAATTTTCAGGTTGAGTCCAGTTTTTCAGATCCAGAGCGTTATTTGCTGGTGTCGTTTCCAGAATGCGGTTTCCCAGACTGGAATCTTGTTCCTGTGCTGTTGCCACGTGCTGGTTTGACAGCAGCATTAACATGCAGAAAGTGGCGATGGCAAGCAGTTGGGTGAGTCGAATTGTCTGAGAGTTGCCACCGGAGACGTTCTGTCCCCTGTCGCAACTGCAACTTGCCCGCCAGTAGGCTGACCGAGGGTGCCGAAACTGCCAGTCGCAGTGGAGCTTAGCCACGCAAGTCGCTCCCTACGTTCGGGGTGTCGTACACAGGTCGATGTATTTGCGATTGTTGGGTTTCGCGAATACTCCGAAACGAATGGGCGACACGGCTCGGGCTGTGGTTGAGGCAGATTCCACTGAGACGGTTGACTTCGTCTGGGTCTGTGATTTCGGTGAGTGTTTGAGCGTTACTGGGTGTTACTGCGAGCAGCAGTAATTTCTGCCCCAGACGCAGTAGTTGCATTTCCTGTCGCCCTGCCAATGGCGCACGGCCCAGGAATTCAAATACTTCTCCAGGAAGTCGAACGGATTGTCGTGGAGCCGTGCGTCGGAAAAGCCAGATTGCCAGGAAAAAAAGTCCTAACACGACGGCTAAGCTGCTGACCACCGTAATGAGTGGTTGCATGAATTCTGGGGTATTTGTCTCAGCCAAATTATTCTGGGTCGCACCTGACGAGTTGCGACGTGGAAGCAGGCGAATAGGCTCTGCGTTGTTACGGAGAGGCTTCCGGGGAGAGGGAGGTTTGTTCACCTGATTGATGTCTGTGTGCGCGGTTTTCAGGACCGGATCGGCGACCTGAAAAGAGCGGGCCATCGTTTCCACGGGGGTTGCGATCTTTTCTTGTGGCTGGACCGATGGAGTCGCGGTGCTGTACTGACCAGCGGCCCCTGTGTGGATTGGGGGAGCGCTGTTGTGCTGAAGTCGGTCGGGAACTTGCGCCAGAGTCGACAGTGGGAAGACCGACAGCACAAGTGCAATGGTCACTTTTGTGGCGTGTGAATGCTTTGGGCGGAAGCTGTAAAAGGTCATAAACAGGGTGAGGTTGCTGGTGGATTGAATGGTTTTGGCACAGTTGGCTGTCAGGGGCGTTTTGCGTGGCCCTCGTTCAAGATGCTGGTGGCCCCTGAATTTTCTCGTTGATTCGGATGCAATAACGACCGTCCAGAACAAATAGCTCGCCTCGCGCAACGAGAGCCTGGTTGGCCAGCACGTCGACAGGTTCGGTGACTCCGTGGTCGAGGAGGAGGACGGAGCCAGTTTTCAGGCGACGCGCGTCTGCCAACGAAATTTGGGTTCCGCCGAGGACAACCCTTAGATCGAGTGCCAATTCGGGAGCACCTTGGGGGTCTCGTAAGTTGGCAGACCGATTTGCCGCAGGCCTCGGGGGCGGACTTGTGTAGGACCGCTTCTTATTGCCTGGTACATCACCAGGGAGTGCCAGACAGGTATCCTGCGCAAATGCACACTCTTCTGCTTCGGCCATCGAATCCGTTCTCCAGCGGGCCTGGTAACTTGAGAGAAAATTCCGATTATCAAAAAAAAGGTGGCTACTTGTCGCGAAAACTAGCCCGGAAAGCAACCCCAAGTCACGCGTTAGCTGTCGCGGCACGGCGTTGGCCAATTCAAATGGAGGCGAGCCATTTGGTGACCTGAGAAACGGTTGTAGTGCCGTGGCTGCTAGCAGGCAGCACTGCTGGCAAGCTCGTTGAGAAGGTTACCGGTGACATGGTCGCGCAAGTCCAAGTGGGATCTTTGGCCTGCCGGCGAGGATTTACGCAGAGATCAGTGTCAGCCCAATTCCCTCTCAATCGCTGTTTTCAAAGCCGCTTCTTCCTCGGGTGCTTGTGCGACCAGATGGTGGCGGCTGTATCCCAGGAACCAGGCTAATCCAGCGAGTAAAAAGATCGCGACCCCCCATACGCCGGGGCGAAAATCTGCAATGGAGAATGTCGCGGCAAGCGCGACGACCGACAAAGCCGCACCCACCACTGCACCAGGAATCCCCAGTGGACTTCGATAGGGCCGAGGCATTTGAGGTCGAGTAATTCTCAATACGACGTAGCTGATCATGACAAGTGCGTACGAGATGACCGCGCCAAACACTGCCATATTCAATAGTACCGCGCCGACGGTCACAGAATTACCGGCTTGATTTGCAATTTCCGGCGTTGTGTCGTCGCTAGTGCCGGACTCTTCCGGCGTTTGAAGTACGTCGGCCTGGTCGGCCAGCGTAGCTGATTCTTCCGGTAAATTACTCCAGTGAATTGCCGCAGCACATCCAAGACCGATTACCGCTCCGGTAACCAACGCAACCCAGGGAGTCCGTTGTGGGCCGGTGATCGACAGCCAGCGAGGGAAATAACCGGCTCGAGAAAGTGCGAAAAGCACGCGGCCGTATGCATAGATAATGGTGTGGAAACTTGCAATTAGTCCCGTTAAGGCGACCAGGCTCAACAAGCGACTCGTGACACCGCTACCGAAGGTCGCTTCGAAACCAGTTTCCAGAGGTGCGTCAGAGGCTCCGATACCAGCTGCACCAGGGCCGATGCCGCTGTTCAGCACGAGAGTGAGTAAAGACAGTACCAGTAAGGTTCCCATGCCAAGGAGCAGGGCGCGTGGCATGTCACGGACGACGTCGTGCGACTCTTCCGCAGCCAGTGGCAACTGCTCGATTGCCAAATAGAACCAGATCGCAAAAGGTAGTGCTGCAAAGATGCCGAACGAGCCGTGTGGTAAGAAATGTCGTGATTGTCCCGGGTCAGGTGCGACATTAAACAGGAGCTCGAATTGGAAGGCCCCGCTGGTAATCGCAGAGACATAGAAAACACCCAGCACCAGGATCGCCATAGCTGTGATCACGAGTCCGACTCGGAGCGTCAATTCAACGCCGTAGATATTGATTGCCACAAACAATGTGTAGGCCAATACCCACCACACGATTGCCAGCCATGCTGGTGCATTTTCTGGGTTGTCGAAGAACAGGGCATTCAGGTAGCCGGCGATGTAATAAACGATGACTGCGGGAGTCAGTACGTATTCGATCGTGTCTGTTAAACCACAGACAAAACCTCCAAGTGGTCCCAGTGCGTTACGTGTAAATGAAAAAAATCCACCTGCGTGCGGCAAGGCTGCGGACAGTTCGGCAATGGTGAAGACCATGCATACATACATCACTGCCATCAGTACAGTGGCAATGGCCAGCCCCCAGAAACCGCCTAGCGTGAGCCCAGTTTGCCAGCCGGCGAAATCACCCGAAATCACCGCGCCGACGCCCAGAGCCCACAAGAGCAACCAACCGGCGCCCTTCTTCAGCTGGCGTTGTTTCAGGTATTCCTGGTCGACCTGTTCGTATTGTGCCAGGCTCGCGCGAGGTTCTGTCATGAGTTAGCGGGTGGCTTTGAGCAGAAGGGAGTGCCGCACAAGGGGTTACCGTGATGGCAAAATCGTTGTGCACCTGCAATTATCAAGTCATCATGGACCATTTTGCGCCGCGAAACCAGATGTTTTTCCAGATGGTTGGCTCGCCAGAGGGTCTGCTTTATTACGATTTGATGCGTGTCGCTCCCCTTCCGTGATAGACCAGAACTTCGTACAATCCGTGATCCAGATTTGCGTTCGTACAAGGTTCCAACAGATGCCGAAACAAAAAACCCACAAGGGAACCAAGAAACGGTTCCGATTGACGGCTAAGGGAAAAGCGAAACATCGTGCCAGCGGTACCAGTCACCGTAATTCGCGTGTTTCACAGAAACGCAGCCGTAACTTGCGTGGCGGTGACGCGACGGTAGACAGTTGTATGGAAAAGCAGGTCCATTTAGCGTTGAATGGCCGGAGTTATTGAGGAGAGACGCACGCGGTGGGCGGTAACACTTCCGGTATCTCCGGTAAGGGCCTGATTGCGTGAATTGGCGCGTTATTATTGAGTCAGGGTTATTTCATGAGAACAACCAAAGGTTCGGCACGGAACAAGGCAAAGAAGCGATTGCGCCGGCGCACGCGAGGTTATCGCGGCGGGCGTGGCTCGATGCTGCGTACCATGAAGGAGACTCTGGTACGAGCCGGCCAGTACGCATACCGTGACCGGCGGACGCGCAAGCGACAATTTCGCCGTCTATGGATTATCCGAATCAATGCAGCTACCAGGCAGCATGGTTTGCGTTACAGCGAATTCATGCACGGTCTCGCCAAGGCCGGTGTTGAGCTTGACCGCAAGACCCTGTCGGAAATGGCCGTGCGCGACCCCGATAGCTTTGAAGCCATCGTACAGCAGGTCAAGGAAACTTTGGCCGCCTGAGTTGTAACTGCTCGTGACCTTATGCAGGAGAGACGGGGCCACCTGTCTCTCCTGATTCTATTTAATAAGTCTTCGCCATGGCAGAACTCACCTTTCTGGAACAACTTGATGCCTTAGTTGAGGCAGCCGTTAGCACGCTTGAGGCAGTGCGCACCCCGGAGGCGCTAGAAGAGGCGCGGATCGAATTTCTGGGTGCCAAGAAAGGTAAGTTGAAATCAGTCCAGAAACAAATGGGGCAGGTTGCGAAGGAAGATCGTCCAGTCGCGGGCAAGCGTTTTAACGAAGTCAAGCAAGCGATTGAGTCGCAGTTTGAACAGGCGAGCCAGCGCGTCCAAACACTTGACGTTTCCGATAGCGATGTGCCGTCTGGCGAGATTTTTGATCCGTCGCTTCCGGGGAATACATGTCGGCTGGGTCACGTACATCCGATCACCCAGACGATCGAAGAACTCAAGGACATTATGGGGCGACTGGGTTTTACCGTCGCGGACGGGCCGGAAGTTGAAGGTGAGTGGTATAACTTTGAAGCGCTGAATATTGCTGAGTCACATCCTGCACGTGACCCACTCGACAACTTTTATCTGGCAACAGCAAATTCGAATAGCGGGATGCCTCGATTGTTGCGCAGCCAGACAAGTACGGTGCAGATTCGCGTGATGGAATCGACGCCACCACCCGTACGGATTATTTCACTTGGCCGCGTGTATCGGCCCGACACGGCAGATGCAACACACTATCCGATGTTTCACCAGATGGAAGGCCTGTTAATTGATCACCAGGTAACGATGGCGGACCTGAAAAGTGTGTTGCGGTTGTTCGCGACAAGCTATTTAGGTTCGGAGGTGAACATTCGCTTTCGCCCATCGTTTTTCCCGTTTACAGAACCCAGCGTGGAAGCGGATTTTCGCTGGCATGATGAGTGGATTGAGTTTGGCGGTGCCGGAATGGTTGATCCGAATGTGTTGGAGGCCGTCGGTTACGATCCGGAGCAGGTAACTGGATTTGCATTTGGACTTGGCATTGAACGTTTGTGTATGCGCCGCCACGCGATCAGCGATATTCGTGAGTTGTATCGAAACGATGTACGTTTTCTTCAACAGTTTTAGGCTATGGGCACGGCTGTTGCTTGTCCGGCAGCACTGTCGTGTTCGGCTTTGGTAGGTCGACGATTGCCATGCTTGTATCGTGGAATTGGCTAAAAGAGTATGTTTCCCTTGAGATGCCGCTTGCGGAGCTGGAAGACCGGCTCGCGATGTCCGGTCTCAACCATGAAGGGACACAGCAGATTGGCGAGGACCTGGCAATCGATCTGGAAGTGACGAGTAATCGTCCGGATTGTCTGGGGCACATGGGCGTGGCCAGGGAGGTTTCGGTTCTCTGGGATTGCGACCTGCAATTTCCTGGTTTGCGTACACCTGCTGCAAGTGCCGCAACTTGTGACATTCCCGTAAGGATCGACGCCCCGCAGTTGTGTTCGCGTTACACGGCTCGCGTAATTCGAGGAGTCAAAGTCGGTGCAAGTCCGCAGTGGATGTCTGAGCGTTTGCAGACGATTGGAATTGCGTCAGTTAATAACGTAGTGGATGTGACCAACTATGTGCTGATGGAATCGGGGCAGCCGCTACATGCGTTTGACCTGGCCCAACTAGAAGGCCCGGAGATTGTTGTACGCGAACCTCTTGAAGACGAAATATTTGAAGCCATCGATCACCGCACTTATCGACTCAAGCCGGGAATGTGCGTGATTGGCGACGCAACCCGGGCCGTTGCTTTGGGGGGCGTTATGGGTGGCGCTGCAACAGAGGTGTCGGCCTCCACTGTTGACGTTCTTATCGAGGCTGCTGATTTTGCACCGCTGCCGGTTCGTAACGCTGCACGC
Source organism: Planctomycetaceae bacterium (assembly GCA_002724245.1). Lineage (GTDB taxonomy): Bacteria > Planctomycetota > Planctomycetia > Pirellulales > Pirellulaceae > UBA9264. The sequence goes on along the minus strand of PBOG01000163.1, from coordinate 1,536 downwards.
CACCTGAACCTGCACAGCCCTGCATCGTATCGTTTTGAGCGCGGAGTCGATCCTGACGGCATTGATTGGGCCAGTCGCCGTTGCTGTGATTTGATTCTGGAATTGGCGGGTGGCGCTCTGGTTGACGGTTGCGCACAGGCGGGTGGCAATGAAGCAGCTCGTCCAACTCTCGTGTTGCGGTTCTCGCAATTGAAACGCATTCTGGGAATCGAGATTTCCGGAGAAGACGTTCGCAGAATACTGTCGGCGCTTGGTTGTCGCGAGACTAAATGTGACGAACATACGGTGCATGTTGACGCACCGAGTTGGCGCCGTGACCTGACGCGAGAAATTGACTTGGTTGAAGAGGTGGCCCGGATTCATGGGTATGACCAGATTCCGGAAGATGTGGGCGTGCCCATGGCCCCATCTCACCGTAGTGACATTGACCGGGTTGTTTCCAGTGTCCGGCGCGTTTTGACTTCGACTGGCATCGATGAAGCTATGACCTGCAGCCTGGTTCCGCTTCCCTGGTGCCAGCAATGTCCGGTATGGACAGACACGGAACCGTTGCTCAGTGAGATGCCGATGAAAGGTGTGCTTGCGGAGGCGACTCAGAAGAAATTTGGCCCGGCCCAGTATTTGAGACAATCTTTGATCCCCAGTTTGTTGGAGTCTCGGCGATTTAACGAGGCGGTAGCCAACCCTGTCGTCGAGCTGTTTGAGGTTGCGAGAGTTTACCTGCCTCAGCAAGATGCACAGCTGGTGGAGCAATCTGTAATTGCGATTACAAGCGGCCGTGGCTTCACCGATGTAAAAGGAGTCATTGAGTCAGTTCTTGCTGTGCTGAATCCAGCCGCTGAGCTGGAGGTAGCGGACACAAACCAGCCGTTCCTGTCGACTTCAGAAGCCGTCGAGTTGCGAGTCTCGGGGAGTCGGCTGGGAGTCCTCGGTGCCGTCTCCGAAGAGACACGTCGCGCTTTTGGCCTGCGGTCGCAGGCCATTGTCGCTGAATTGAGTCTGGAAGTTCTGGAGCAGCTAGCTGAACTCGTGCCTCAGCACTCTCCACTGAGCCAGTTCCCAGCGATTACACGCGATTTGAATCTCATTGTCGACGAGGCAGTGCGTTGGGAGCAATTAGCCAAGAGTGTGCGCACTTCAGCAGGGCCATTACTGGAAGAGTTGCAGTTCCAGAGTGTTTATCGTGATCCGGAACGCGATGGGCAAGGGAAGAAGAGAATGATCTTCTCGATGAGGCTGCGATCATCCGATCGAACCTTGACCGGTGATGAAGCAGATCGCCTGCGAACCGACGTCGTTAAGTCCTGTTGCGACAATCATGGGGCAGTACTGTTGGGATAATGCAAGCCCGACGGTGTCGCAGCGGCCTTATTAGCGAGTTTTGAACCTGGTGCTGAATATTCTCTGGTGTCCAGCAACAGTTGGGTTTGGTCGCTGGCCACTGTTTAGTCCCATTAGTCCCAATTCGCCGCTTCGAAAACGTGGTCCGGAAGACTGCGTTCAACGGCGGCACCATATTCGTCGAGACTGCGCCGT
>PBOG01000162.1 GCA_002724245.1 Planctomycetaceae bacterium | reverse complement strand
TGGCCATTGCGGGACACCCACCCGGCGGGTAGTGTCTGCGGACCGCTGTCGGAGAGCAGCGCGGGTTCGGTGTGGTTTACGGGCGCGTTGTGGTCGTGGTCGTGGTCGTGGTCGTGGTTGGCGATCCGTCGCTCTGCCGGATCAGGCTCTGGCGAGGGCACCGTGGGCTCAGCGGCTGCGCCAATTCGTAGATACCCGACATCGATATCGGACCGATTCCAGCCGTGGCCTCGCATGCGTACCGTGCGGCCGACGAAGGGTTGGAGCCGGGTCGAGTCGTTAGCGTAGATGCGATAGCGAATGCCGGTTTGCAGATCACGCAATGCGTATGACGTTTTTCCACTCAAACCATTCTGACGTCGCTCTAGTTTGCCACGGACTGAACGCAGGGATTCCACACGTGACTGCGATTCAACACCGGGCTGAATCTCTGTGTCAGGGGCAGTGGCGTCGCTGGAGAATCCGCTTGTCGTCACCCAAAGTGGCGATAAGAAGACGGCCAGCCAGATCGAGTAAAGCCGTGGCATCGGGGTGCAATGACAGGTTGAGAGGAGAGAAAGGAGAAGAGCGGAGAGGCTTGTAGGTAACGAGCCACTGTCTGGTCAAGCCCACTTTGCGTGAAGCCGCGGTGGGTTTTGCCCCGTGCGGGCCGGTGACGTGACGCTGAGGGCTGGCCGGAATTTTATCGAGGGACGCAAATGCCGATGTAGGAAGTGTTTGTGGTGTCCGGTCCGGAGGTGCGTTCGACTACCAATTGCAGTGAATTGGCGGTAAAATTTGAGCTATTGTGGTGATGGGGTTTGGTTACGCCTGTCGTCACGCGATTTTATCCGGCGCGCGGCGTTCCCAGAGATGCCTGCAACAGGAGGAACCGGTTGCGCTGACCTACCAGCTTTTGTATGGGTCTGACTTCAATACTGGGTGTTTCCACTATGCGACTGTTGTCCATGTTGACTTGCCTGATCCTGGTCGGGCTGCTGTCGGCCAGGGAATGCCGTTTGGCCGCGGCTGATGAACCGACGGCGGGGGGCGCTTTTCAAGTGCACCCCCGTACGGTTGAACTCATTGGGCCCGGCGCGCTGCGGGGACTCCTGGTTCGTACCCGTAGCCAGGATGGAAGAGACTTGGATCTTACCCACCGGGTGATGTACCGGACGGATTCTCCCCACTTTAACGTCGACGCTCGCGGTGTGCTCAGAGCCTTGTCTGATGGGGCTGGGACTGTCGAAATTCACTACAAAGGTGAGCGGCAGCGTGTGGCTGTCCGGGTTTCTCAAACCACGGTCCCGCACGCATTTCATTTCGAAGATGACATCTTGCCGATCCTCAGTAAATACGGATGCAACACCTCGGGCTGTCACGGCAAGGCAGAGGGGCAGAACGGCTTCAAGTTGTCCGTATTCGGTTTCGATCCACTCGCCGATTTTGCGGCATTGACCAAGGAAGGTCGCGGGCGACGGACCTTTATCGCGGCCGCGGACCGCAGTCTGTTGTTGACCAAAGCTTCTGGGGGAATTCCCCATGGAGGAGGCGTGCGCATTGCTCTCGATTCCCGGGAATATAACACGCTGAAAGGTTGGGTCGCTGCAGGTACCCCGTTGGGAGAGCCGGATGCGCCGAGAGTAGAACGGGTTGAAATTCAACCCGTCGAAGCGGTGTTGGGTATTCAGTCGAATCAGCAGCTGCGCGTGATGGCGTACTATTCAGATGGCCGCGAGGTAGATGTCACTTCGATCGTCAAATACCAGTCTAACAATGAAGGCCTGGCGTCGGTCGATGCGGCGGGTGTCGTGCGCATCGGTTCAGTACCGGGGCAAGTTGCCGTGATGGCGACCTATATGGGTGCCGTAGATACCTTCCAGGCGTTGATTCCCAGGGAGGAAGCGATCAGCGAGTATCCGGCAGTCAGTGAAACGAATTTTATTGACGGGCTGGTCCACGCCAAATTGCAGAAACTCAACATTATTCCGTCTGGGCACTCCACAGATGCGGAATTTTTGCGACGTGTCTATCTGGACATCATCGGAACGCTACCGACTGCAGCAGAGTCTCGAGCGTTTCTGCAGGATGAGCGGACAGACAAACGGGCGCTCCTGGTCAATCGTCTCCTCGAGCGGCCAGAGTACGCCGTTTTTTGGGCGATGAAATGGTCGGATTTATTGCGTGTAGATCGACGTGCTCTGGGCCATAAGGGTGCCTACGACTACTACACGTGGATTCGCAAAAGCTTTGCTCGCAATCGGCGTTATGACCAGTTTGTCAGTGATATACTTGCGCTGCAGGGACCCACGAAAGAAGCTCCCCAGGTGAATTTTTACCGCGTTGTGGGTGATGCAGGGAAACTAGCTAGTGCTGTGTCTCAGGTTTTTCTAGGGGTGCGGATCGAATGTGCGCAATGCCATCACCATCCGTTTGATCGCTGGAGTCAGCGGGATTATTACGGCATGTCTGCCTTTTTCCAGCAAGTGAGCCGCAAGGGTACCAGTCGCGGCGAGGTCCAGTTGGCGGTCGGCGATCCGGAAACCAAACATCCTCGGACGGGCGAGCCGATTTACGCTTACCCGCTGGGTGAACCGATGCCAGAGAAGTCTCCGCCCGGCGATCGTCGGCAGGTGCTGGTGAAGTGGATGATTGGACCGGAGAATGCCTGGTTCGCACGCAATCTGGTCAATCGGATGTGGGCTCATTTCATGGGACGCGGACTGGTGGAACCTGTGGATGACCTGCGCGATACCAATCCGCCGAGTAATCCAGCATTGATGGACGCGTTGGCGGAGCACTTTGTTGCCAGTGGTTTTGATGTTCACCAGTTGATCCGCACGATCACGGCTTCGCGAAGTTACCAGCGGTCGTCCCAGCCTAACGAGACGAACCAGGAGGATGAACAGAACTACTCACGCGCTCTGTTCAAACGGATGGACGCTGAGGTACTGTTTGACGCGGTTTGTGGCGTGACTGGGCATCGAGAGAAATTTACAGGTGTGCCACACGGCTATCGTGCCATCGAATTGTGGGACAGCGTGGTCGACCACTATTTCTTGAAATTGTTTGGACGCCCTTCGCGCAAAACCGCCTGTGAGTGTGAACGGGTTGGTGAGCCGACAGTCGGGCAGGTCCTGCACGTACTGAATTCGCCAGAAATCAACGCGATGATCGGACACGAGGCGGGACGGATCGTGCATCTGGTCGATACTACAAAAACAGATCAGGATTTGGTCGAGCAACTTTATTTGATGTTTTTTAGTCGTTTTCCAAGTTCCGCCGAGCAGCAGACGGCATTGAACTACCTCCAGGAGTCTCCCGGGAGTCGGCGAGACGACGCAGAGGATCTCGCTTGGAGTCTGATGAACACACTGGAATTTGTTTTCAACCATTGAGTGCGCCACGCGGTCTAGTTGATGGACTGTGAGGAGTCGGGTGGTCGCGGCACGCTAAGAACACGGAGAAACACCATGAAACGTCGTGGACAATTTTGTGATGGAGCCCAACGCCGAGATTTCCTGCGTGTTGGTAGCGGTTCACTCTTTGGGGCTGCAGTCAGTTTGTCCGGGATGCTGTCTGGAGAATCCCACGCTGCGGCAAATGCAAGCGGTGTCACCAAAGATGATCGGTCGTTAATCATTGTGTTTCTCAAAGGTGGCTTGAGCACCATTGACACGTTTGACATGAAACCGGATGCGCCGGCCGAGTTTCGTGGCGATTTTGACCCTGTCGCCAGTAACGTTCCGGGGATCCAGGTTGGTGAGCATCTGCCGCGGACCTCGCAGCAGATGGATAAATTCTCGTTGATCCGGTCTTTTGGACATCGTAATTCCGATCACGGGCCGGCCGACCACTACATGCTCACCGGGTACCATCCTGTGGCCGGATTTAATGCCGCTTTGACGCCAAATAATCAACGGCCAGCGCACGGCTCGATTATCGCCAAGAAATTAGGGCCACGTGGTAGCGTGCCTCCGTACGTTTGCGTCCCCGACATGCATCCCAGTGCGGGGGCGTCGTACCTGGGGCCGTCCGTTGCTCCATTCAGTGTCAATGCTGACCCAGCTGATCCCGGGTTTGCGGTTCGAGACATCGTGCCGCCATTAGCGTTGGCGGCAGACCGATTGGATGCACGCCGCGCGTTGTTGGCACAAGTTGACCGGTTTCAACGCGGTGCCGAGCGCAGTGCGAATAAAGGCGCCAAAGCCGTCAGTACGTTTCGCGACAAGGCATTTCAACTAATGACTTCTCCCGAAGCGAAACGGGCGTTCAATATTCACGCGGAATCTGACACCTTGCGTGATGAATACGGGCGTAACTCCCTTGGGCAATCGTGCCTGATGGCGCGGCGTCTGGTTGAGGCTGGCGTGCGGTGTGTCACTGTTGATCATGTTGACTGGGACACGCACGATAATAATTTCGTGACCTTGAAGAGAGATCTCTTGCCGCATCTGGACGCGGCGATGTCGACACTGTTCCGCGACTTGTCTGACCGTGGGTTGTTGGAGAAGACGCTGGTGATCGTGACAGGTGAATTTGGTCGTACTCCGCGCATTAATAAGAATGCCGGGCGCGACCATTGGGGACCGGGATTCACCGTGATGATGGGTGGCGGTGGTGTGCAGGGCGGCCGTGTTGTCGGAAGATCGAATGAACGGGCTGAGCGGCCTGCGGAGAATCCGATCGGTCCAGAGGATTTAGGTGCGACATTGCATCATCTGCTCGGTGTCAACACGAAAGACGAGTTTCACACGGCCGAGGGCCGGCCTGTACCGATCGTCAATGACGGCCGCGTTATACGTGAACTCCTGTAATACGTACTGGTGTCGGCCTGTTTGCGCGAGCCTTGCCTGGGACGCTCACAACGTGTTCTGCAGGATTGGCTGCACATCAAGAGGAGAGGAATTATGTACCGGACGCTGACTAGGTGCTTGGCCGGAGTTGGAGCATGGTTGCTGGCAGCGAGCGCGGGCGCAGCGGATGCTCCCTCCGCAGATTACATCTTTCCTGCCGGTGGTCAGCGTGGCACAACGGTTTCCTTTCACGTTGGGGCACATTTCCTGCATGGCGGCAGCCCTTTTGAAATGTTAGGTCCGGGCGTCGAGGCCACTCCACGAATTGAGCGTACCAGGACGACGTGGTTTGAAGGGCCTCTCATTGTCAAGCCGGCGTCACAAGGCGCCGAGGTCTATCCCAAGGACCACATGGGACAAGTCAAGATTGCTGCGGATGCGGCACTGGGATCGAGGCCCTGGCGGCTGTGGACTTCCCAAGGCGCGGTCGGCGGTCGGTTTTTCGTAATCGGTGATCTCCCTGAAATCGTGGAAGATGAGATCGACGGGCGTCCCATCCCGAGTCGCGTCGATTTGCCGGTGACGATTAACGGCCGGATTTTTCCACGTGAAGATATTGATATATGGGAATTTCATGTCCAGGCTGGCCAAGCGGTGACCTGCGCGGTGGTCGCATCGCGGATTGGGTCACCACTCGATTCGCGACTGCTACTGTACGATCCCCAGGGACGTTTGTTGGCAGAGAATACCGACTACTTCGGGACCGATTCACTACTGCGTTTTCGGGCGCCCGTCGAGGGGACCTATCGACTCCATATTCATGATGTCAATTACCGCGGCCTGCAGCCTTATATTTACCGTCTCACTGTTACGGCCGGGCCATTTGTAGATCATGTTTACCCTTTGGGGGGCCAAATGGGCACGGAGGTTGCCTTTGAGTTGGTTGGGCAACAGACTCCGGACGGGGTGGTTGCCGTAAAGTTGCCAGCCCCGGGCCCGACCCAGGGAGAGGGGCCGCATGCCCAGCATTTCCCATTGCCAGAATATGTCTCTAACCCGCTACAGATTGACCTTTCCGGGTTGCCGGAGCACTTGGAGACTGAGCCCAACGATGCGGAACCTGCCGATGGTGCAGTGGTTGTGCCAGCTGTGTTGAATGGCCGTGTGGACCGACCAGGTGACGTTGATCGCTGGTTGGTGAAAGCTGCGGAAGGCGAGGAATTGGTCGTTGAATTGTGGACGGCGCGATTTGGTTCGCCGATGGATGCCGTGCTGAAGATTCAGGACGCAGAGGGCAAGGAGTTGCTGGCAACCGGCAGTAGCCCACAAAATCCGAGCGAAGTGAATACCCGGTTCAAATTTCCGTCAAGCGGCCATTTTGTGATCGAGATTCGGGATGTGGATCCGCAACGCGGTGGCCCGGAGTTTGCCTATCGGCTTAAATTCAGCCGGCCATCGGAGCCCGATTTCAAACTGCGTTTGCCGGGTGATGCACTGAGCGTATATCGTGGGGCTGAAGTCAAGTTCAAGGTTCCCGTACAGCGGATTGCCGGTTTCAAAGAAGCGATTGAATTGGCATTTGAAGGATTGCCTGCCGGGCTTGTCGCAGCTCCAACGACGATACCCGAGGGCAAAAACGAAGTTGAGGTCGTGCTGAAAGCAGATTCCAAAGCGAAGATTCGCGACTATCGAATCTCCTTGACCGGTACTGCGATGCGAGACGGAAAAGCGGTGACACGACGAGCACGCATGGCGCCAACCCCGGGGGTCTACAAGCCGGACAAGATATTGTTGATGGTTTGCATGCCGACACCATTCAAGGTCGATGGCGAGGCTTTTCAGACTAACTATGCCGCCCGCGGAACTGTCCATCGGCGGCACTACAAGTTGCGATTGGGTGGTTACCAGGGGCCACTCGAGATTTCGTTGGCCGATCGCCAGATTCGGCATCAACAGGGTGTGACAGGGTCCGTGATGCCGCTACCACCCGGTACGACTGAGTTCGATTACTCGATCAACATACCCACCTGGCTCGAGATGAATCGTACAGGGCGCATCGTGGTGATGGCTGTTGGCGAGGTAGAAGACGAGGATGGAGTCAAGCACAAAGTCAGTTATAGTTCTGGTGCGGTGAATGATCAGATTATCATTCTCACCGCACCCTGCCCTTTGAACATCAAGGCCTCCAGGCAGTCGGTGCGTGCGGTGCCAGGTGAGGTTCTCCAGCTGGGCGTCACCATCTCACGTGGCGTTCTGGAGCCGGCGCCAGTAAAGGTAGAAGTAATCCAGGCGGCCCATGTTCGTGGTGTGACCGCCGAGCCGTTGACTCTGGCGACCGACCAGACCGCGGGAGAGCTACAGTTGCGTTTTGGAAACCCGCTGGGGCCCTTTAATTTGCCACTGGTAATTCGGGCTACCATGATCCACAACGGTGATCCGGTGATTGCTGAGACAAAGGTCGATTTTGTTCTCGGAGTTGCGCCCTAGCCTGTCGCTTGTTGTTGTGAGTTCCCTGCGTCATCCGGTGGGTTCAACCGTACGACGGCGATTATTTCTTGGGCGACTTCAAGTTGTATCTGCGGATCTTTCGGTCCAGGGTAGAGCGTTCAATGCCCAATGTCGTTGCGGAGCGGCTTTTGTTCCACTGGCAAGCTTCCAGCGTTGCCTCGATGTGTTGTCGCTCAACCTCCTCGAGCGACTGGGGTACGTAGAGGCTTGCAGGAGCTGGGATTTCACCCGAATCACTAGCCGAGGCGAGTGCAGATAGTTTGAGATCTTGTGGGCCAATGATCTCGTGAGCGGTCAGTAAAACCGCGCGTTCGACTACATTGCGGAGTTCGCGCACATTGCCAGGCCAGTGATACGTTTGTAGCTGTTTGCTTGCCTCATCTGAGAAGCTGCGCGGTGGTTTCCCGGTTTCCTGATTGAATTGATGAAGGAAGAAATCGGCCAATTCAACGATGTCCCCCGGGCGTTTGCGGAGCGGCGGTACTTCCATCTCGACGACATTCAAACGAAAGTAAAGATCGCGTCGAAAATCACCGTCCGATACGGCTCTTTCGAGGTCGCGATTGGTGGCCGCGATAATGCGCACATCGACCTCCAGAGCCTCGCTACCACCGACGCGTTCAAAAGGGTGGCCTTCGAGGACCCTGAGGAATTTCGCCTGGATCGCCAGACTCATTTCTCCGATCTCATCGAGCATGAGGGTGCCTTCTGAGGCCGCTTCGAATTTACCCGCCTTTCGTTCCGTTGCGCCCGTGAAGGCGCCTTTTTCATGACCAAACAGCTCACTTTCAAGAAGTGTCTCGGACAACGCGGCACAATTGAGACAGACAAATGGTCCGTGTTGGCGGGGGCTGGCGTAGTGCACTGCCCGGGCGACAAGTTCCTTGCCGACGCCGCTTTCACCGCGAATCAAAACCGTGGCCCGGCTAGGAGCCGCCTGGGCAATTTGGCTGTGGACGTCGTCTAATTGGGGGCTCGAGCCGATGATTTCGACGTTGGCACGTAGCGCTTGACGAAGTTGATTGACTTCATCGCGAGATTGCGAGAGATCTTTGACCAGCCCTGCCTGCCGGCGCAGATTGATCAATGCCTGGGCAACGTTGTCCGCGACTGCAAGCGTAAACTCAAGATCACCTGTACCGGGACTCCGGTTTTCTGTTGTTGAGTAGAGGTGAATCAAGCCCAGGACTTTGCCGTCATGGCGGATTGGCGCACAGATGTCACTGGTTGAGTGAATTTCACCTTTGCTATCAGGTGTTCCGAGAGTTGGGTCGTCGGCGACATTTCTGGCCAACACTGCCTCCCGTTGTTGCAGTGCAGTTGTTGCCAGAAACGGGGAGACACGGTGATACGAGGAACTTGTGTCAGCTCGCGATGCAGCAATTTCGAGGTCTGCTAGGGTCAGGTGACCTTCGTGGTCTGGAGCGACCAGAAAAAGTGCGCCCGCATCGATCTTCGCGCCAGCAAAGAGGCCGTTCAACGCCACTTGTGCGATTTGGGCCGCATCGTTCTGATTGGCAAGCTGAAAGACGAGGCGACAGAGCTCTTCGGCGTCTGCCCCTGAATCGACTACTTCTCTTTTTTCGTCGACTGGCTGTTGGAATCGAGTTTGATTCTGCCGGTGGGTGATGGTGGTCGGTTGATCGGAAGGCAGCAGGTTTGAATCACTGAGAGAAACATAGGTTTCCCCAGGCTCGCTTTGCGCATCTGCAACCTGGCGTGAATCGGCCTTGAATGCATCCTGTGGATCAGTCACGAAGGCGAGCTGGCATTGCGCGATACGAATCACGTCGCCGGGCGTCAGTCCGCAATCACCCGAAACGGCAGCTCCGTTGAGGTGGGTTCCGTTGCGACTTCCCAGGTCACGCAGTTGCCAGCCATTACGGGAGTGAAAAACTTCAGCATGATTGCGACTGCAACTATCGTCTTTAATGACGATCAGATTTGTCGAAGTGCGGCCAATGGTGGCTGTCCGCCCGGGTACCAGGCGAATGAAGTCCGTCCATTTGGATCCGACGCGGATGACAAGGTAGGCGTCTGACATGCGAGCGGGTGCAGGTGCGCTCCCCCTGGAAGGAGGGTTTTGGCGAGGGTGACCGGAAACGACGACAGTGGACTCGGGAGTGGGGCAAACTAATCAGGGGAACTGGGCAAGAAAAGGGTGTTGCTGCAATGCCCGTGACCGTAACGCCACGCAATCAGCTGACCGGTGGCGGACCGACTAGTTCAGGAATGGAAGCAGGAGTTTTCCAATATTGCGGGCACAGCACGCACCACCCCTATTATCGGCCGGTTCGGATGGGGCTGCAAGCCGCTTGCAAGGCGACTGACGTTGCCTTAGTCAGTTAGGATTGGCCTCAGACTCATCGATTGCCGATAAGTTTTCTTGCATTTCCAATTTTCTATAAGTATCCTAAAATCTACATAGTGAACCTAGGTCTTTAGTCGTTCTCCACCCGCCGTTCTGGCCAGGAAGTCTCGTACTGTGGCGTGGTAGATCACGAAAAGGGGTTGGTTGGTCGCTGAAAAAGTGGCCCCGCCGCACCGAATCAGGGAGATGAGATATGTCAAGTCGCAGTCGTGCGCCACGCGCAAGCCAGCAGATCCTACGGACTCTGGGCGCTGCCGCGTTTGTGGTATCTGCCGTTTCGGTGTCCTTCGCGGGGCGTGGCTTGTTCCGTAATAATGCGGTTGGGGGCGTCTCGATCGACACGGCGGGCGTCCTGCGGGAACCGAACATTAAAGACCGCGAAATGCTGCTCGCAGATCTGCGTAAGGAAATTGCGACTCCAGTACGTGAATTGAATCGTCCGGTGAATTTGCGCATGATTTCGTTGCGTGGCTTGCACGCCGCAATTGAAGATGCGTTGGCGAATAACCTGGACATGCTTCCTGACGAAGTACAATTTCTGGGTGGTTTGCAGCGGATCGAATGGGTGGTGGTCGATCAGGCCAACAATGACATCTTGTTTGGCGGTCCGGCCGAAGGTTGGATCGTCGATGACAATGCCGTCGTGGTTGGGGTGACAACGGGCCGGCCGGTCATGCGGCTGGATGATCTGCTGGTCGCGCTGCGAACAGTCAAGCCAGCCAGGGATGTGGGGATCAGTGTTTCGATTGATCCAACCCAGGAAGGTTACCGCAACCTCTCTGCCTTGGTCAAAGAGCTGAAGAAAGACGTGCGAGTACGACAGAATCCCCGCATTGCCGAGCCCAACATCAAACGTGCCTTTGGCCCGCAGCAGATCAAAATCGCTGGTGTGCCCAGGAACAGTCATTTCGCCCGTGTAATGACCGCTGCCGATTACCGGATGAAACGGTATGCGATGGCATTGGAAATGGCCCCAATCAAAGGTCTGCCCAGTTATCTCGATCTCATTAAATCGACCAGAGGTTCAGCGACCAATATGAATCCACGTTGGTGGTTGACGACAGACTATGAGCCCCTGGCACGTAGCGAAGACGGCATGGCCTGGAAGATTCGCGGGCGCGGGGTCAAATGTATGACCGAAACCGATGTCGTGAACGCTCAAGGTAATGTCCGAGGCACCGGCCGCAAGAATCCGCGGGCGCAAAAGTGGGCGGATCTATTTACCGAAAAATACGATGCCCTGTCTCAGCGAGATGCCGTTTTTGGTGAACTACGGAATCTGATGGATATGTGTGTTGTGGCTGCCTTGATTGAGCAGAACGAGTTGTTTGAAAAGGCCGGCTTGAGTTTGCCACGCATGACGGATCCGAAGAGCGATCTGGATCTTGAGGCTTGGAATACGCCCAAGACGGTGGATCCTCAATGTAGTTTTGTTCGCGTGCGTGGTGGGCGTTGGGTGTTGACCGCTTCAGGCGGGGTCGAGATTGAGTCCTGGGACGTGGTTGATCACTCAGAGGTTGTCCAGGGAGTTGGTCAGTTGCGTAACCATGCAATGCGAAAAGAAAACACTGCTTCCTGGTTCTGGAATGTGCAGCTGCCGCGTTCGGGTTAATGACTGCAGAATACCCGGTTCGTTGACATCTGGTGTCAGGTTTCGGTCAAGAGCGTTTCTGTGCGTGCAATGTCACGCAGGTTGACGCATTTGATCCGGGGTAGATTTTGTGCTGCTCGGGCAAAAAACTCGTCCACATACCCGACGGACACGGCCTCATGCCTTGTCGCTGGGTGCGGCGGCTGGCACGATTTGAGTAGCACGAGTTCAGGTGATTGCAGAGCTTCCGCAAGGCGTGCGGCAATTGAATCACTAGAAACAGACCAATTGTGCGGCAAACGCGTGCCTTTGAGTCGTGGCTCATCCGATTTCAGGAAGCGTGCACAGTCGAATACAACGACGTGTGCGGTGGCCGTTGCGAGACGGGACGCGGTTGTGTGCACAGGGCCGTGCTTCAGACGGTGCGCCAAGAGCTTTGCGGTGTGCGACATCGCACTCACACAAAGCCAGTGTGCTTCTTCGACGCCGAATTGGAGCCGCTGGTCAAAACGGCGAATCGAATCAGCTAGAAATCCCCCACCGGCGATCAGCACGTTGGTACCCGGTTGTCTCGCCAGCCATGGATTTAACGCAGTTATGAGCTGGGGCCAGGCAAGCAGACTACCGCCAACTTTGACAACGCGTACGGAGCTGGGCATTTTGCGGTCGGGAGGAGAATACGGTTTGGGACGGGGGAATGATACGTAAATTCTGGGCCCTCTGTCACAACCAAAGTTGACAGCAGCTCTCTGGCCAGATTAGTCTACAATACAAGTAGGTGTAGTTTGCGGTTATTTAGGGCGGCTGGGAAGACTTGTCTGGTTGTGCCCGTCCGCTCTCCTGTCTCTGGTGTGCGATCAAGAACGCGTGAGTGCTCGGTGATTGTAACAGGCAGCTGACAGGACTGGTTCCAAGTGAGATCAACCACACGAGGGTGCTGGAGTGGAGATTCGATTTATGTGGCAGCGACCAATCGGTTATTCGCGACAGGTGGTTTTTCTGGCGATCTTGACCGGCCTGCTTATGGCTGGCGAGAGCCGAATAGGGTGGGCACAAGACGACGAGGCGCCCGCGTATCAGGTCGTTGAAGTTGCGGCCGAATGGCAACTCAACCCCGACGATGCGAAGGCAAGTAAGGCAACGGAACGCAAAATCAAGACTGCGTCGAGTAATGCGCGCAAGGCATTGACGAACGGAATCACTGATGCGGCGCAGTTCAACGCCTATTACACCACGTATTACTTTCCACGGATGACTCGGTACGATCCGGTGAGTCTGGGTACGTTAGCGGAAAGCCGGCAGGAATTGTTGCGGCGGTTGCAATCTTCCAGAAATCCGGCCGCCAAGACCGCTCTGAATAATTTGCTACTTGTTGAGATGGGTAAGTTGATTACTGGAAATTACCACCCGGCCGTGCGTTATAACGCGATGTTGATGGTCGGTGCGATCAACTCTCGTGAGGGACGGTCGACGAATCCCGTCCAAGAGCCGTTGCCGGTTCCCCAGGCGATGGGAATCATGCTGACTGCGCTGGAACAGCCAGGCCAACACGACGCCGTCATTGTGGCGGCGATGGTTGGGGTATTGCGTCATGTAGATCTGGATCGTCAGCTGGAAGCATTGCAAGGGCGTAACGGATTTGTCGACGCGTCGTCGCGTCAACGTATCGCGACGATTGCCCGGACGCTGGTCGAGCAGCAGGCTCCGCCAGCGGGAAGGTCGCTGGCTGGGCATACTTGGATTCGACGTCGCGCACTTGAAATTCTGGGGAGTGTGCCAGGGTCCGCCGGACCTTTGGCGACCCTGTCACTTAATCTTCTGGCGGCCGACGCAGACACGGTACCGCTGTCCTTGAGATGCACCGCGGCGAGGATGCTAGAACGCGTTTCTGACCCACAGGGACTGAACGCTGCCCCGGCCCAAGTCGCGGAACAATTAGGCCAGTTTGCAGTAGTTGCGGTGCGTGGTGAATTGGCACGCGTCGAGTCTCGCGACAAACGCCAGCAGCAGCTGGGCAACTATTCTGGTGCCGGTGGACCCGCTGGTGGGATTGGCGGGGGGAGTCCTGGTGGTGCAGGTGGCGGTGGCGGTGGCATGCCGGCGGGTTTGAGCCCGTTCGGTCCTGGCGGTGGCGGTGGCGGTGCGGCGGGTGGGGGTGCACCTGGAGCTGGTGGCTTGGGCCCCGGTGGTGGTGGTGGTTTGGATCCATCTGGTAGCGCACCAACGACGACTCCCACTGCTGGTCCATCTCACGTGGTACGGATAACGCAACGACGTTTGACCTATCAGCTTTTCTGTGCGAAGGCGGGAATCGATCGAATGTACTTGCTCGCAGGTGGTACGCCGCCTGCTAGAGGGCGTACTGTCGCTGCGGGTGGAGATGCAAATGCACAGGTTCCCGCGGCTGCCCAGAAGATTGCCCAGATTCGAGATCAGGTCACAGCACTTATGCAGGCGTTACAGGATAAATCCAGTAGTGGCAGAAGACCGCGGGGCAAGGCCGCTGCCGTGGCGGAGCCACTCACGATGGAGACGTTGACCGAAGATTTGGAACGTCGCCTGCCTCAGTTGACCAAACTGTTGCCCAAGACCGCCGATGAACCGGAAGAACCGTCTGCACCAGGTGCTTCACCTTCCCCGCCAGGCAAAAAAGCCTAGGCCTGCGACCGTTGTTTTTGCAGGATGATATCACGGCTTGCCCTGACGCTCTTTGCTGCGCCGTTCCTAGCGGCAGACATCCTAAGGGGAGTGGTTCGCTCGCCCTGGCTACACGCTTCGGGGCAAACGCGATTTAGGCCGCTGGCCAGTGCGCTGCGCGATCGATGGAGCTGTCCCGGGGCCTGACTTCTCGCTTCTCAATGGCAGCTAGTCGAGTCAGGTGCTGTGGCAGACCGTGTCAGAACTGACAATCCCTGACATTGCAACGCGTAACCGCCGAACAGCAGGCTCGTGAAGATCGCGTCACCAACTAGGGTGTAGTCGCGGTAAAAAGGCAAGCCCTGGGCATAGCATGTCAGTAAACCCGACCAGCTACGCGGGTATAAATGCACAAAACTCAACCAGGCACCGAAATTGGTGACGAGAAAAAAGATGGCTGAAGCACTCAGCGAGCAGGCAGCGATGGTGAGCACCGGTCGTAGCCAGACGTCATTGCGAAAGCTTCTACGCACGATGCCACGCATAGCTACGGGAGTGGCCAAGGCGCCATATACGAGCAGCATTAACGTCCAGTCGTAGCTGCCAATGAGGGCATCACTTGCCAGCATGACCAGGATCGGTGCCGAAGCTGCCAGGATCCACGAACGGAAGTAGAACCCAGCAAACAGTGCCAAGGCGGCTACTGGTGAAACGTTGGGTAGATCCTGAAGTAGCAACCTTGCGGCCACAGCCACGGTGATCAGACCGGCGTAGAGCATCCAGTCTTTGTTCCGTCCTGTTTGAGATAGGCTGGTCATTGGAAGCAATCCGTGAAGAGGGGGATGGGCATACTGGCTGGCAGCTAATTGTCGCTTGGCTTCGAATGGAAATCCAGCACCTTGACAAACGAACCACTGCCCTGTGCTATCGGCTGCGACGAGCTTCTCGCCACGTAACACCTTGTGGCTAGAGCGGTTGTAACAGCGCTCACGGATTCTACTTGTATTGGCCGAATTTCCACAAGGTGACGTCCCCTCGGTTCAACGTTTGAATTGCGAAACTTCGGTCTCCCAGTTTCCCATTGGTCCGGTAGATCCAGTTTTTTCCCTGGCCTTCGTTCTTAAGGCCGTCGATCGCGGTAAGGAACCCCCGAGCGCCCTTGCCCCGGTAGCTGAAGCGAATTCCACGCGGGTGTCGTTTGGCCTGATTGAGAGCATCGAGTCCGGTCATCCCCTTTTTCCAGGAAAGCGCCGTGAAATGTTTTTGCACGCCGTCACCGTAATCAATGATCATTTTGACGCCTGCTGTTGGCTGCGTTGTTGGGTCGTCTTTCGCGGTTGTGGTGAGACCAAATCCAGTCAGCAAGAGAATGGTCACCAGGGTCCACAGTGGCAGTCCGCTACACGGCCTGGAGCGAGTTGGAAAAGCGATATGGCCATGTTTGAATTTCATGAAGAATTCCCCTGAAAAAGAACGCGAGCCGAAGCAAAGCGGGGTCGTTGGTCCCCGATTGTGGCGTTGCATGTGAATTGGAATGTGGAGGCAGCTCCCGCTGTTGAGGGAAACCATTGTACGCGTCGAAGTCTTCCTTCCAAGTGAACTTCCGTGGAGTTGGTCTTTTCGATTTGGGGTGGTCTGACTAGCATCAGGATTGGGAGTCTTGTTTGAATGCCACGTGAATCCCAGGAGTTCGCGCAGATGATTGCAGCGTCCACGATCCGGGTCAGCTTTCCCGAAGCAGACATCGCGATGCTGACGTTTGATATGCCTGACAAGGCGGTGAACATTCTCACGTCTGCGGTGATGAATGAGCTCGCCGGCCATTTGGAAGAACTGGAACAGCGCGACGATCTGGCTGGGCTCGTGTTGAGTTCAGGGAAGCCGGGGTCGTTCATTGCTGGCGCGGACATTCGAGAATTTGCTGAGTCTTTGGATGTGGACAAGGCCGCGATCGTGGCGATGTGCGAAAGAGGGCAGAAACTATTCCGTCGTTTGTCTCAAGCTCCCTTCGTTACCGTGGCGGCGATTGATGGAATTTGTGTTGGTGGTGCGGCTGAACTGGCGGTCTGGTGTGATCGCCGGATTGTGAGTTCCAATGAAGAGACAGAAATCGGTTTTCCTGAGGTGAAGCTAGGGCTCTATCCCGGGTGGGGAGGCACCGTCCGTACACCAAGGATGATTGGTTTAAGTAATGCCATCGAGATCATCACTGGCGGTGAATCCGTCAACGCGTCTATGGCCGTTAATCTGGGTTTGGCGTCGCAAATGGCCTCGCGGGAACGCTTGTTGGACGCCGCAGTCACGATGATACGTGAAGAGCAGGCAACGGGCGATTACCTGACAGATCGTACCACGTGGGAGCGGCCGATCACGATCACGGAAACCGAATTAGGCTTTCTTGGTTCGACGGCGACAGCGTATATCAGAGAGCAGACGAAGGGGCATTATCCCGCCCCTCTGGCGGCGTTGGAGTTGATGTTGGAATCCGCCAGCATGGAAGTTGGACCGGCCTGCCAACGTGAAGCAGAGGGCATGACTCAGTTGTTCGGATCGCCCATCAACGAGGCTTTGATCAACGTGTTTTTTCTCCACGCACGCAACAAGAAGGTTGTGGGGACGAACGAGGACTCGTTTCAGCCGTCGCCTATCAGCTCGGTGTCCGTTGTAGGTGCTGGCATTATGGGTAGTGGCATTGCCGCCGCGACGATCAAACGCGAGTTGCCCTTGGTATTCACTGACGCTTCTGCGGAGGTTTTGCAGAATGGCGCACGTGAGGTCATGCGGCAAGTCTCTTACAACCGGGAAACTAAGAGTCCTGATGCTGCCCGCGCCGTGCATTTTGCTCCTTTCATGAACCTGACTCATTCACGTGAGGAATTGACCGCGGCAGATGTGGTGATTGAAGCGGTGGTCGAAAATGCTGATGTCAAACGCCAGGTGCTGACACAACTCGAGTCCGGCTTGTCCGATCGTGCGATTTTGGCTTCGAATACCTCGACAATTCCAATTTCGAGCCTCGGCAAGGCACTGCAGCGGCCAGATCGCTTTTGCGGGATCCACTTCTTCAATCCCGTCCGTCAGATGAAACTAGTCGAAGTGATTCGTGGAGAGGAGACCAGCGAAGAGACGATTGCGACCGCTGTTTCTTACGTCAAACGGGTGGGTAAATCTCCGATTGTGATTAATGACGGTCCCGGTTTTTTGGTCAATCGTTTGTTGCTTCCTTACATGCTGGAAGCGGTGGAATTGCTGTGTGAAGGTGCATCGATCAAGGAGATTGATCGTGCAGCGAGGGCCTTTGGTATGCCGATGGGGCCGATCACCCTCTACGATGTGGTGGGGCTCGATACTGCTTGTTACGCGGGAAGTACGATGTACCAGGCGTTTCCGGATCGAATCATTGCTTCGCCGGTACTCCCGGCGCTGGTGAAATCAGGGCGTTTGGGACAGAAGTCGGGGGCCGGATTCTTTAGCTACAACAAGGGCAAAAGACGCGGTCAGGAAGATCCAGGATTACAGAAAGTACTCGAGCCGTATTTGCGTGACAAACGTCACTTTAGTGAGGAAGAGTTGCAGCAGAGGATGTTCTTGCCAATGGTGCTTGAGGCGACTCGCATTCTCGAAGAGGGGATTGTACGCGACGTCCGCGATGTTGATCTGGGGCTCATTTTGGGCCTTGGTTTTCCCGCCTTTAAGGGTGGGCTGCTGTTTTGGGCCGATCGTGTGGGTACCCCAGCCCTGTTAGAGCAGTTGAAGGATCTGGAGGCCTTAGGGGAGCGGATTCGACCGACTCCCCGGTTGTTGGATATGGGGCGCCGGAACGCTCGATTTTACGATTCCGCCAGGGTCGCGTGACCAGACTGGCGGCGTGTCAGGGCCACCTGCTACTCTCCGTTCTCACGGTCCGGATCGTGCGTTAGTCAGATGATTTCCGGGGCGAGTTGGTTTTACGATGGGCGAGTCCGCCTACGGTCTCGACTTGGCTGTCCCGTCCGGACAAAATAGGGTTGTTGAGTAATGTGGTTCGCGACTGCGCAAGGGAAATGGAAGCGAATTCAATGAAAACGAAACAAGCCTGCCGTTACCTGGGATTTAATTTTCTCGTTTTGGTTCTATTCGCGCGATACGACGGCATACTTGCGGTCTCCGCTGAGCCGAATCCTGTTTCATTTGGCCGCGACATCCGGCCCATTCTCTCTGACGTCTGTTTCAAGTGTCATGGACCCGATGAACAGCAACGGGTGTCGGAATTTCGACTCGATACCCGTGACGGCGCATTTGCGGATTTGGAGAACGGCCGTGCGATCGTTCCGGGGGATCTGGCTGCCAGCCTGCTTGTACACCGTATCTCCTCGACCGATCCGGAAGTGCAGATGCCGCCGGCTGACTCTGGGCGGAGTTTGTCCAAATCGCAAGTCGATCTTTTACGAAGATGGATTGAGCAGGGCGCAGCGTGGCAGGAACACTGGGCTTTTGTATCACCGCAGCGTGCGGCCTTGCCTGTATTAGGTGCGCCTGAGTGGACGGTCAATGCCATTGACGCTTTTGTATTGGCGAGACTGGAGGCCGAAGGGCTGGCCCCTTCGGTTGCAGCAAATCGGACGACGCTAATTCGCCGTGTCACGATGGATTTGACTGGATTGCCACCAACGCTGGAAGAGGTTCAGCGTTTTCTGGCTGATGATGCCCCGGATGCCTACGAGCGAGTTGTTGATCGACTTTTGAATTCGGAGCATTTTGGCGAACGCATGGGCCTGGTTTGGCTCGACGCCGCGCGGTATGCGGATACCAGCGGTTATCAGAACGATGGTCCCAGGTCGATGTGGCGTTGGCGGGACTGGGTGATCGATGCCTTCAATGCGAATATGCCCTTTGACCAGTTCACGATTGAGCAGCTCGCGGGTGACTTGCTTCCCGAACCTACACTGCAGCAGCGGATTGCCACCGGTTTCAATCGCAATCACCGAGGCAACGCCGAAGGAGGCATTATTCCAGAGGAGTATCAGGTTGAATATGTGGTCGACCGGGTCGATACGACGTTCACGGTCTGGTTGAGTTTGACAATCGGTTGCGCCCGCTGCCATGACCATAAATATGATCCCCTGAAACAAAGTGAGTTCTATCAGGTGGCAGCATTCTTCAATAACGTCCCGGAGTCGGGCCGTGCAATTAAAGAAGGTAACTCGCCTCCCTTTATCAAGGCGCCGACAGCAGCTCAAAGCGTGGCGCTAGAAGAACTCGAACGCTCGTTGTCGGCCGCGGAGCAGCGCGTGCAGGAAATGCATGATGCGATCGGACAAGCACAGTTGCGTTGGGAACAACAGCCGGGTGAGTTGACGGCAACGCCCTGGTCGTTAGCCAAGGGCCTGGTGGCACATTTTCCATTAGACGGAAATCTAGCTGACGCCAAGGAGACGCAACGCGGTGCTCGGTTTGAACAGCCAGGCGGGGGCTTCGTCGCCGGAAAATTAGACCAGGCCGCAGGTTTCGACGGGCAGACTCGGATTGATGGAGGTGACATCGGGGACTTCGGGTACTTTGATGCGTTCGCGGTGTCAGCTTGGATTCATCCCGCGGGGAAAAACGGCACGATTGTTTCTCGTATGACTCCCGGTCCACGTGGCAGCGGTTACTACGTGCATCTTGAGGAAGGGCGAATCCAAGTCAACCTGGTGAAACGATGGTTGGACGATTCAATTCGTGTTGAAACTGAACAAGTGTTAGAGGCTGGACGCTGGTACCACGTCACAATGTCTTATGATGGATCGCGAGTCGCGGATGGGATCCGTGTTTATGTCAATGGTCAGTCCGCCAAATTGCGCGTACACCTGGACGGAATTAATCAGACGTTCGCGAGTACGGAACCGCTTCGCGTGGGCGGTGGTCACAGTGCCTTTACTGGCATGATTGACGAGGTTCGGATCTACAACCGTGCGTTGCAGTCAGCAGAGGTGGCCTTGTTGGCGACATCCAGTTCGATTGCGGAAATTCTGGCGATTGCGCCCGACAAGCGCAGTCATCGGCAGCGCCAAAAACTAAGAGCGTATTTTGTTGAGCGGCACGCCCCAGAGGCGATTCAGCAGGCGGTTCGAGAACGCGATGCGTTACGCGATCGCCGGGCTCAATTCTGGAAATCGGTGCCTACGGTGATGGTGATGGAAGAGATGCCTGTTCCTCGCAAGACCCATGTTCTTTTGCGTGGACAGTACGATAAGCCTGGTGACCTTGTGCAACCAGGAGTTCCTGCCGTGTTTCCGCCGCTGCCCGCAGGAGGGGCATCCAATCGCCTGGACTTTGCCCGCTGGCTGGTCGATCCATCCCACCCGCTAACGGCGCGTGTGGCTGTCAACCGGTTCTGGCAACTTTACTTTGGCGATGGGCTGGTCAAAACGTCCGAAGATTTTGGGTCACAAGGTGCGCGTCCCAGCCATCCTCGGTTGCTGGATTGGCTGGCGATTGAATTTAGTGAGCGGGGCTGGGACGTCAAAGCTCTGCAACGCCGTATCGTACAGAGCGAAACGTACCGTCAGTCATCACGCGTGACGCCAGCGGCCTTGGCGCGGGATCCTGAAAATCGTTTGTTTGCGCGTGGGCCTCGGTTCCGTCTTTCTGCCGAGATGATTCGTGATCAAGCACTTGCGGTAAGCGGCTTGCTGCACGGGGAAATTGGCGGCCCTTCAGTGCGTCCCTACCAGCCGGCTGGTCTCTGGAAGGAAATTGCGTCAGATACGAATTATCAGCAATCCCATGCGGGCGGGCTATACCGGCGAAGTATGTACACGTACTGGAAGCGAACGGTAGCTCCGCCGACGATGATGACGCTCGACGCGACTGCTCGTGAAGCTTGTACGGTAAAGCGATCGCGAACAAATACGCCTTTGCAGTCATTGGCACTGATGAATGACGTGACCTTTGTCGAAGCCGCCCGGGTCTTGGCACAACGTGTGATGCAGCAATTGAATGGCGATGCGGAAGCACGATTAACACGAGTGTTTCGCCAGGCAACGGCGCGGAATCCGCGTCCCCAGGAGCTACAGGTGCTGATGAAAGGCTGGCAGCATTATCTGAACGAATTCCAGCAACGTCCCGAAGAGGCCCAGCGTCTGGTGAGCACTGGAGAATTTGGAGTGGATACTGGATTGGACCCTGTGCAGCTTGCTGCCTACACCGCGGTGGCCAGCATGGTTTTGAATCTGGACGAAGTGGTCACTAAACAATAGGTAGCGTGGCTCTGTCGGAACAGGGTGACGCTACGGCGACGATTGAAAGCAGGCTCACGATGACTGTGCGTATCCGTAACATCCGCTGTATTCTGACCGCACCGGCAGGTATTCGCCTGGTCATCGTCAAAGTGGAAACCACGGAACCTGAGTTATACGGTCTCGGTTGTGCTACTTTTACCCAACGCCCCTTGGCTGTGGTGGAGGCTGTAGAGCAATACCTCGATCCGTTTTTGCGACATCGGGATGTCGATGAAATCGAGGATATTTTTTGGGCTGCGCGGATGAGTTCGTATTGGCGTAATGGTCCCGTATTGAACAATGCCTTGTCGGGTGTCGACATGGCGTTGTGGGACATCAAAGGCAAACGAGCAGGGATGCCGGTCTATGACCTTTTAGGCGGCAAGTGCCGGCGTTCCGCCGATGTGTATGTCCACGCCAGCGGGAGTGATATCCCGCAGGTGCTCGATTCCGCGCGCAGTTGGATGGAGCAAGGTCATCGCCACGTGCGTTTACAGGTTGAGGTCCCGGGTCAGGCGACTTACGGGACTGCTTCCGATTTGCAGCCAGGCCAGAGTGTCGACGGGCCGACAACGCCACAGAGCATGTTCGAGCCGGCGGATTATGTGCGCATTGCGCGGCGGTTGTTTGAACAGGCACGTTGTGAATTGGGCGAGGAAGTAGAGCTGCTTCATGATGTCCATGAGCGCGTTCCAGGACCATTAATGCTCCAGCTGGCCAGGGATTTAGAGCCATATCGCCTGTTTTTTTTTGAGGATCCGTTGCCGCCGGAGGAAATAGACCACTTTCGGTTGCTGAGGCAGCATTCAATTATTCCTATCGCGATGGGTGAGTTATTCAATAATCCCAATGAATTCCTGCCGCTGATCAAAGAAAGGCTGATTGATTACATTCGGATTCACATGTCGCAAATCGGTGGCTTGAGTGCCGGACTTCGTTTGGCGCATTTATGTGAGTTTTTTGGCGTTGCCACCGCGTGGCATGGGCCTGGCGATACATCTCCAGTTGGACACGCGGCGAATTTGGCGCTTGATTTGTGCTGCCACAATTTCGGCATCCAGGAATTTACACCTTTTAATGAGGCCAGCCATGAGGTGTTTCAAGGTCTGCCGGAAATGCGAGATGGTGCCCTGTGGCCTGGCAGCGAACCTGGGTTAGGCATTGCGATCGATGAGCAGGCCGCTGCCCGCTACCCATTTCCAGCGCATCCATTTAACAACGCCTGGCCGGCAATTCGGCGGCGCGATGGGAGTGTTGTGACACCTTGACCGGTGCTGCGGCTCACGTGGTCTTCAAGAAAACGGTCCGTGGACGGCTACACGTGGCGGCGACGAAGACTAGAATGACGGGTTGTCCAGGGAAGAAGGATCTCCTCGAAACACCAATCGGTTATGCCCGCATCGGATATCATCATCAAGGGTGCGCGCGAACACAACTTGCGCGATGTTAATCTGGTTCTGCCTCGCAATCAGTTGATTTGCTTGACGGGCGTCAGCGGTTCCGGCAAAAGTTCACTCGCCTTTGATACGCTCTACGCAGAAGGCCAGCGACGTTACGTCGAGAGTCTTTCGAGTTTTGCCCGGCAGTTTCTGGGGCAGATGCCCAAGCCGGAAGTTGACCACATTCAGGGCTTAAGCCCGTCGATTTCTATTTCTCAGAAGTCGAGTGGCAACAATCCGCGTTCTACCGTGGGTACGATCACAGAAATCTACGATTACCTGCGGGTTTTGTTTGCCCGTGTCGGACACGGGCGTTGCCCTCACTGCAGCCGAGAGATTACGGCGCAGACCAGGGAACAGATTATCACCCGAATTTTGAGCTTTCCGGTCGACTCCCGTTTTCTTGTGTTGGCGCCGCTGGTGCGTGCACAGAAAGGCGAGTATCGCGACCTTTTCGAAGATTTGATCAAGCAGGGATTTGTCCGCGCGCGGGTAAACGGAGAGGTCATCACGCTCTCTGATCCTCCCCGGTTGGATCGCCGGATGAAGCATCACATTGAGGTTGTGGTCGATAGGCTGGTGGTAAAGAAGGACTTACGTCCACGGCTCGCTGAAGCTGTCGAAATGGGACTAAAGATCGGCAGAGGGAGCCTGGTGATTGCTGAAGCTGGCGATGCCATGTTAGCAGGCAGTAGTCCGCCAGAATCAGCGAGAGGCAGTGCAAAGCGTACATCTCGCCCGGGAGATATTGTTTTTTCGTCTGATTATGCGTGCACGCATTGCGGTGTCAGTTTTGATCCCCCGACTCCGCAGTTGTTCAGTTTCAATAGTCCGCAGGGCATGTGCGTTGAATGCGACGGACTCGGAGAGCTGTTCTCTTTTGATGCCGATCTACTGGTTCCCGATGACTCGCGGACATTCAAGCAAGGTGCTGTGCAGACGGTCGGGAAGTGGAGTGAGATCGGCAGATGGCGGCGACACATTTACCAGGGTGTTGCCACCACGATTGAACGCACTCGCGATCTGCCGGAAGGGACGATGCTGGAAACCGCGTGGGGCAATTTGTCGGATGAACTGCGAGATTTATGGCTGTGGGGGACAGGCGAGGAGCACATTACGTTTACGTGGCGGAAGGGCGCATCTCCGTTGAAATATGGCGGGACGTTTGATGGTGTGATTCCCGAGTTGCAATCGAAGTACCGTACCAGCCGTAGCGCGCCTCAGCGACGACAGCTGGAAAGTTTCATGCGGCAGGTGAAATGTGCTGAGTGTCATGGTGACAGGTTGAACGAGCAGGCCAGGTCAATTTACCTTACGACCGGGAATGCCGATTTCAAGAAGGCACCGAGTTTGTCACTGCCCGCGGTATGTCACTTACCTGTCAAACAAGCTCTGGAATTCTTCCAGGATCTCAGTTTGGATTCGACACGTGCTTTGATTGCGCAAGAAGCGCTTAAGGAAATTCGTGATCGTCTCGGGTTCTTACTGAACGTTGGTCTTGAGTATCTGACTCTTGACCGAACGGCTCCTACATTATCGGGTGGTGAAGCCCAGCGGATTCGGTTGGCCGGTCAGATTGGCTCAGGCCTGGTGGGAGTGCTCTATATTCTCGACGAACCATCAATTGGGTTGCACCCGCGAGACAACGCACGCTTGCTGGAGACTTTGCTGCAGCTTCGCGATATGGGCAATACTGTGCTGGTGGTGGAGCACGATGAGGATACGATTCGCGCGGCGGACCATGTGGTCGATTTCGGTCCAGGACCTGGTGTTCGCGGTGGTGAAGTTGTGGCGGAGGGGCCTGTGCGAGATATTCTCCAGGTTCCTGCCAGTGTGA
Organism: Planctomycetaceae bacterium; assembly: GCA_002724245.1. GTDB lineage: Bacteria > Planctomycetota > Planctomycetia > Pirellulales > Pirellulaceae > UBA9264. The sequence continues at coordinate 20,977 of PBOG01000162.1, read as the reverse complement.
CTGGTCAGTTTCTTTCGGGTGATCGGCAAATCTGCGTGCCGAAAAACAGAAAGCTGGAGTTTCAGCCTGCCAGCGAAGCGGTGAAGGGGAATGGGGAGGCGTGTTCCGGGGTTGCCCCAGTTGCTGAGAAGCCTGACACGGATGACAAGTGCGAAGCAATACGGTCACTTCATGACCATCCGCGGCTGCGGATCCGCGGTGCGGCACAAAACAATTTACGGGGCATCGACGCAGAAATTCCCTTGGGGACGTTTGTTTGCATCACCGGTGTCAGCGGTTCCGGCAAGAGTTCCTTGATCAATGATATTCTTGTTCAGACGCTGCACCGCGATCTCAACGGGGGCCTGGGAACTCCGGGAAAACATGACGTAATTGAAGGTGTAGAACAGCTCGACAAGCTCATTTCGATCGATCAGTCGCCCATCGGACGTACGCCACGCAGCAATCCCGGAACGTACATCAAGGTTTTTGACGAGATCCGTAAACTCTATGCCCAGCTCCCCGAATCAAAACGTCGAGGCTACGCTCCCGGACGTTTTAGTTTCAACGTCTCTGGTGGCCGTTGTGAGGCATGTGAAGGGAATGGATCGAATCGTCTGGAGATGGATTTTTTGGCCGACATCTGGGTGACGTGTTCGGTCTGCGGAGGGCACCGTTACAACCGCGAGACCTTGCAAGTTACCTTCAAGGATCATTCGATCGCCGATGTGTTGGAGATGGACGTACAGCAGTTGCTGTCGCTTTTTGCGAACGTTCCACATGTCAAGAACAAGTTGGAGACTCTGCACGCTGTCGGATTGGACTATCTCAAGCTGGGGCAGGCCTCGCCGACGCTTAGCGGCGGTGAGGCGCAACGCATCAAGCTGGCGCGGGAGCTTGTCAAGAAATCAACCGGCAAGACGCTGTACGTGCTAGACGAGCCGACGACGGGATTGCATTTTGCTGACATTCAATTGCTGCTCACGGTACTCCATGGTTTTGTGGATAACGGCAACACGGTGGTCGTCGTTGAACATAATCTCGATGTGATCAAGACAGCTGACTGGATCATTGATCTGGGGCCCGAAGGTGGCGATGCCGGCGGTGAAATCATTGCTGCTGGCTCGCCAGCCCACATCGTAACCGTTGCGGGCTCCCACACGGGCCATGGCTTGAGTGAGTTTCTGGGCGACAGTGGATCAGCCGGCTCGAAGGAAAAGCCAACCTCCGGCAAAGGGCGCAAAAGTGGTGCGGCGCGGCGCAGTGGTGTGCTCGCCCGGCGGATCTCTGTACAGGGTGCCAGGCAACACAATCTCAACTCGGTTGATGCGGAAGTAAACCGTGACAAGATGACCGTGTTTTGCGGTCCCAGCGGTTCGGGAAAGACATCGTTGGCAATGGACACGATTTATGCTGAAGGCCAGCGCCGCTATGTCGAGAGCCTCAGTTCGTATGCCCGCCAGTTTGTTAGCCAGGTCCAAAAGCCAGCGTTGGAACACATTGAAGGGCTGTCGCCGGCGATTGCGATTGAACAGAAAAACCTGGGACATACCCCGCGCAGTACCGTAGGTACTGTTACAGAGATTTACGATTACCTGCGCATCCTGATGAGTCGACTGGGCACCCCGCATTGTCCGGATTGTGATCTCGTCGTAGGAACACAGACTTCCGATGAGATCATCGATAAGATCATGTCGCATGATGAGGGGACTCGTCTGTTTCTGATGGCTCCGGTGGAAATTGCGTCGGATCAACAGACCGATGCATTCTGGAAAGAAATACGCACTGCGGGTTATGCGCGGATTCGAGTTGATGGCCGTACCTATTCAGTGGAGGATGCCCCCTCCATTGATCGTCGACGACAGCAGGAGGTTGATGTCGTTATCGACCGGGCGATCGTGCGACAAAATCAACGCTCACGAATCGCCGACAGTGTCGAGAACGCGTTGGCTCTGGGGCGTGGTGTCCTGCGTGTTGCGTATGCGGATGAACGACTTCCAGAACATCGTTGGCAGGTGGTGACACACAGTCAGCACCTGGCATGTGACCGGTGTGGCCGTAGCTTTGAGCGTCTCAGCCCGCACAATTTTTCTTTTAATAGCCATCTTGGCTGGTGCCCAGCCTGTGAAGGATTGGGGACGCAAACCGGAGCCAATCCCAATGCGCTCCTGAATGACGAAAAATGGACTCTGGCGGAAGGTGCGGTCCGCCTTTGGCCCAACGTGGGGCTGCAGGTTTCCCAGTGGATGCTGGAGGCACTGGCGGAAGCTACCGCGGTGCCTCTGGATGTACCTTTCCAAGATCTCAGTGCCCGTCAACGGCGTGTGATTATGCATGGGACCGGTAGCCAATGGATCGATGTGCGGCGCAAGAAGCGAGGTGCTCGGAGGAAATCCAAGCAAACGGATGCAGACGATTCCACACCCTTGTTTCGGTTCCAATTCAAGGGGCTATACCCTGCCTTGGAAGAGGCTTCCAGGCTCTCGCCGTCATTTCGGTCCCGCTTGGAGCAGTTTGTCGATGAAGTACCTTGCTCTTCGTGTGGTGGCGCGCGGCTCAGAGATGACGCGACGGCAGTTCGTTTTCGCAAGCGAACGATCGACGAGATTTGTCGACTTCCCTTAGGCATACTGCTGCAAGAGTTGAAACGCTGGAGGCTGTCCCGGCGTGACAGTCGAATCGTTGGTGAAGTCGTGCGCGAGATCGAAAACCGCGTTCAATTTCTGGTTGATGTGGGGCTCGATTACGTCACAGTATCGCGGGGTGCGGCGACGTTATCCAATGGTGAGGCCCAGCGTATTCGCCTGGCCAGCCAGTTGGGGAGTGGGCTGTGCGGAGTTTTGTACGTCCTGGATGAACCAACCATCGGCTTGCATCCACGTGATAACCATCGACTGCTTTCGGCGCTGCATAAACTGCGAGATTTGGGCAACACGTTGCTGGTGATTGAGCATGATCGAGAAGTGATCGAAGGCAGTGATTACCTGGCAGACTTTGGTCCGGGCGCCGGGAAATTAGGGGGGCGCATTGTCGCCAGCGGAACACCCAGTCAGGTTGCTCGAAAACGAGCTTCGGTGACCGGCCCCTATCTTTCTGGAAAGAAGTCAATTGTCGTTCCCAGCAACCGCCGCAGTCACGCACTGGTCGAGAGTGTTGAACAAGGCTCCTGGCTCAGCATTCGGGGGGCCCGTCATAATAACTTGCGTGATGTGGACGCAAGGATTCCGCTCGGTATGTTGACCGCCGTAACCGGTCCCAGCGGGAGTGGCAAGAGTTCGCTGATCGATGACATTCTTTATCGGGCGCTGTCCCGACGGTTACATAGGGCCGGCCATGTCGCAGGTGCACATGATGCCATTGAAGGCATCGAGCACATCAACAAAGTCATTCGAGTAGACCAGAGTCCGCTGGGTAATTCGCCCACGTCAAATCCGGCTACCTATACCGGAGTGTTCGAATTAATTCGCATGTTGTTTGCCCAATTGCCACAGGCCAAACTGCGCGGTTATTCACCTCGGCGTTTTAGTTTCAATGTTGCTGGTGGTCGTTGTGAGCATTGTGAAGGAAATGGTCAGATCTGTATCGAAATGCATTTTCTCCCGGACGTCTGGGTTGAATGTGATAGCTGTCGGGGCAGACGCTATAACGCGGAAACACTGGCGATTGAGTTTCACGGGCTCACGATCAGCGATGTGCTTGATGCGACATGTCGAGAAGCACTGGTGCTGTTCCAGAACATTCCCAAGATTCGGCGGGTGCTCGAAACCTTGTGTGCCGTCGGCCTTGATTACTTGCGGTTGGGACAGGCGGCGCCAACGCTCTCTGGCGGTGAAGCCCAACGCGTCAAGTTAGCCGCAGAACTGTCGCGACCTGATACCGGGAGAACACTGTACATCCTCGATGAACCAACCACGGGTTTGCATTTTGATGACCTCCAGAAATTATTGGACGTCTTGCATCGACTGGTGGATCTGGGCAACACAGTAGTGGTCATCGAGCACAACCTGGACGTGATCAAACAAGCCGATTGGGTCATCGACCTGGGGCCAGAGGCCGGTGCAGGAGGTGGGCAGATTGTCGCTGTCGGGACGCCCGAAACGGTCTGCCAGCGCCCCGAGTCTAATTCAGCGAATGCCAGCAAAAAGTCGGCGGCGTCATCGAACAAAAAAAATAACAGCCGGCGGAAGAAAAAAACGGTTGAGCTGTCACATACGGCTGTGGCCTTGGAGCCAGTATTGGCCGCCGGTCCTCACGTTCCCCGCGCGGTCGATTCGGATTCCGACAGCGACACGCCGCGGGATGGTGATTTGGATATCACGGAAGTTGGTAAGGATGCCCGTATGCCCTGGCAGGTAAATGGGCGTCAATGGCACACGCAAGACCGCGTGGGCCGTCGCGGTGAACCGACTCGCTGGGACGGCAGTGTCTTGGGGCAAGTCGTGGATCGTATCCACGACCTGGGGTCGTTTAGCCAGACAGACTGGAACAACCGGAGTGTGGTGGAAATCGCCGCTCCGAAAAAGAGCGCCGGTTGGTTTTTTCATGCAATTACAGGTGAAGCGTGGTTGCTCAAAATGAAGTTTCGGGTGCCCCGTGACACTTTCCAGCGAGGCGCGTTGCAGAAACAGATTCCCCTTAAAACGCTGAATCAACTCGATGCCATTCCTCTGTATAGCAACGAGTCCCGGGTGAAAGTCAAGAACGCACGCGGGCCGTTTCAGGAAGTTGAGTTGCGCGTGCATGCTCTGGACGAAATCGATTGCGCCGGATTCTGGGACTTTCTGGAACAGGCGGTGCGGTGTTTCGGGGAGTTGCATGGTGCTACCGGAACACGCTCGGTTGAGGATTTCAGCCCCTGGAAAAAACTCGGGCGCAAGTGGCACTTCATGCGGAAAGGATTCTCCCCGGGGCGCCGTGTCTTGTGGAAGGTCGCCGTGTTGGAGGAGCTCGTTGAAATGCTGATGGAAGTTGCGCCTCAAGGGGAGTTTCTCTGGAACAACCAGACGCAAGTAAATTTATGTGTGAAGGGCCAGCGAGAGCCTTGGGCGCGTTTGCTGACGAAACGTCATGCCTCGCTTGACCTGATCTTGACGGGGCCTGAGAACCAGATGGGTTTCGGACGCGTCGCAGACCTGGGACGGGAGCGGGAATTTGATGACAGCAAGCCGGGCGTGGATCAGTTCCAGCTTAAATTCAAAACACTCGGGGATTTGCGCACGGGTAATTTGAGGAAATTTCTGGAGGAACATCTAGACGGTATCAAATCGACATCGGCGGGGTCTTAACAATGGATGAAGCACTGCTGGCCCCCAATTTCTTGTTCCGTTTCGCTGCGCTTTGCAGACATCGTGATCTTCAGTGGTCAAGTCGCGGCGTTGATCTGGAAGAGGATTGTCGCTTGCCTAGTTTTGGTGAACTGGAAGGTCGACAGATGTTTGCAGATGTTCGCACCGCCTGGAACGAGACGGGTTTGTTTTTTTCGGTTCGTGTCAGTGGCAAGAAACAATTGCCCTGGTGTCGGGGTACCCGTGTAGAAGATAGCGACGGGTTGCAATTGTGGATTGCCACAAGAGACATTCAGGGTATTCATCGCGCGAATCGGTTTTGCCATCGGCTCGCTTTTCTCCCGATGGGGGAAGGGACTCGGTTGGACGAGCCGGTGGCCACGACACTTTCAATTGCCAGGGCCCGTGAACTTCCCCGACCAATCGCCTCAGAGCGGTTTGGAATCTACAGCGAGAATCGGATCGATGGCTATGTGCTCCACGTTTGGGTTCCGGGCGATGCGCTGACGGGTTTTGACGCTGCGGAAACGACACTGCTGGGGTTTTCCTATGCGGTGGTCGACCGTGAACTCGGTTGGCAGACTTTCAGCATTGGCCCGGAATTTCCATTTGTCAGTGATCCCAGCCTGTGGGGACAGTTGGAGCTGCAGCCGGCTGCAACGGCGGGCCAATAGGGGGCTATGCCGACATAGAACAGGGCTGCGGTGCGCTAACCGGCTGCGGCGCAGTCAATGTCCCTTTTGGTGCTGGAGGCAATCTGAATCGCCTCCCAGGGGCAAAAAGTCCCGTTTTGTCGAGATTCACTTGGATGCGATACGGTGATTTGCGATAATTGAAAAGAGTGGTTTGCTTTTCAATGATCCAGGTGCTCTTGTTGGTAAATTTCGATGATGAAGTTCTCTCACCACCAGCACGCTTTCTCTGACTTCCATGGTCGCTCGCGAGAGGGTCTGACGTTTTTGGACCGCCGCGGCATGTTGAAATCAGGATTGGCAGGCGTGGCAGGTTTATCCTTGCCTGGTCTGTTGCGTCATCGCGATGCGGTCGCGTCCCAAGGTGGCAGCCCGCAACGCAACAAGAGTGTGATTTTGCTGTGGATGGCCGGTGGCCCCAGTCATATCGATACCTGGGATCCCAAGCCAAACCGGCCGCCAGAGAATCGAGGTCCTTTCGGAGTAATCCAAACACGGCTTCCCGGAGTCTTGTTTTGTGAACACCTCCCAAAGCAAGCCGCAATGTTGGATCAGATTTCGGTACTGCGGAGTGTCGATGCCCGTCACAGTAATCATGAACCCAATATGGTTTTCCAGACAGGGCATCGCGGGGCAGCGCCAAGAGCGAATCCGAAAGGTGGGCAATTTCCGGCAATCGGCTCTGTGATTGCGAAACACCGTGGAGCGAACCAATCGGGGATGCCTCCTTATGTGGCTTTTCAGCGTTCACGATCTCATGTGGCGTACGCGGGTGACCTTGGCCAGCAGTACGATCCGTTTATCGCGCAGAAGGCGGCGCGGTTGCCAGTTTACGACCTGGTCGGCCGGAATACTGGCAAGATCGCTGGCGCACCGTTGTTTCAGCTTCCCAGTGGTTTGACGCGCGACCGCATCTACAGTCGTCGAACTTTGCTGCAGGATTTTGACCGCCTGCGGAGCCAGCTCGATAGCCGTGGCTGGATGGATGCCATGGATGTGTATCATCGACAAGCAGTTGAGATGGTGACAGGCCGTTTGGCGCAGGATGCTTTTGATATTGAACGTGAACCACAACGGTCGCGTGATCGTTATGGAAAGCATCTGTGGTGTCAGCAGGCTCTCTTAGCTCGCCGCCTGGTAGAACGTGGGGCCACATTTGTGACTCTGGACTTGAGTTACCACACGGCATCAGGCACTTGGGATAACCATGGGATCCCAGGTGGAGTTTATGGAGGTATCTCGAAAGGTCTTGGTCCACTGCTTCCATTGTTTGACCATCTCTACACGACTTTGCTCACGGATTTAGCAGAGCGGCAGATGTTGGATGACGTGTTGGTGCTGGCGATGGGAGAGTTTGGACGCACGCCACAGACTGGGACCCAGGGCAGCTTCGATGGTCGTAATCATTGGCCCGTTGTGATGTCGATGTTGATGGCTGGTGGCGGGTTGCGACACGGACAAGTGATCGGTGCGACTGAAAGTGACGGTTCCCAGATCCGTGAACGTCCAGTCACACCCGGTGACCTGGCGGCGACGATTTACCGCCACATGGATGTGCCACTGGAAACGACGTATCTCAACGATCGCCAGCGGCCGATTCACGTAGTGCAAGAGAACGGCCAGCCCATCCGCGAGTTACTTTGAACCCGACTGCGGGCAGTATTTTCCGGGTTTTCGTTGGGGCTGTTCACACCCGCATCACTGGGTGCTCGTTGGGGGGCCAGCTGATTGCCCAGGTCTCATTTATGACAGCGTGCGTGTGTCGTCGTTGACCGACAAGCAGTGTTGAATAAGTGCGCCAATGGTTTCTTCGAGAATCTGTTGGCCACCAAATTCCATGCCGATCGCCCCCAATTTTTGAGTGTCGATTTGGTGGCGAGGGCGGGTTTGGCCGCCGGCGATCACACTGTTGCTCGCGGTCAATCGGCAGGCGATTTCGGCGACGTCAAATTCAGAGATGTAGCGGTCGTAGCAATTGAATGCTTGGCCAGTGATTCCATTTGCGGACAGTAGTAGATTCACCGCTTTGGCCACATCCGAAGCGTGTACTTCCTTTCCGCCTCTTCGGCATTCGATGGGTTTTCCCAGGGTAACATCGCGCACTAACTCAAACCACTTGCTCTTTTCAGCTGGGTGCGCCAGGCCATAAATGCCCGTGGGCCTCAGTGCGCAGATTTCGTAACCTTCGCCAAGTCCATAGCTATGGATGAACTTTTCTAACGCCGCCTTATGGGCCCCATAGTGTGTGCGTGGCCACAGTGGGTGTGTTTCATCGAGAGGCCGGTCGTCCAGTATCTCTTCGTGGACGGCACAAGTGGAAATAAAGATGAAACGTTTGACCCCGGCTTCACGTGCGGCTTCAATCAAACGCAGTGTTCCGAGCAGATTCGTTTCAGTGAATTCGATCAAGTCGCTGGCGTTCTGGCGAAATGTACTTCCTGTGCGCCAGAGTGCTCCATGGACTACCGCGTCACAACCGTCGACGAGTGTCACGGCAGAGCGTGCATCAGAGAGATTGCCTGGCAACCAGGTTACCTGATGCGAGAACGCATCCAGCGACTGGCGATTACTCGATGGACGGTGCCAGCATCGCAACTGGTGGCCGTCACTCGCCAGATTCTGGACAATGTAGTGGCCGAGGAATCCAGTCGCACCTGTTACCGCGATTTGCATCTTAGTTCCTGTAGTAATACCAGCTACGCCTCGCAGCCGACTGGCCGAAATCCGTCCGCTTATCGAGGCCGCCAGGGTCAGGGACGCAGTTGCCTGTACCCAGCGTTCTGGAGTTCCCGGTACTGCCCACATCGCGTGTCGGAACGCGTTACCACCAGGCCTATGTTGGGAATTGCGGAATGTGGTTTCTTGTCAGTCACACTAGCGCTGACCGCTATCGCGTCGCTCAAGCTCATCTCGAATTCGCGCGGCTCGTTCATATTCTTCGGCTGCAATCGCTTCAGTCAGTTGCTGTTGCAGTGATTTTTCGCCGTTGTATTGTCCGGACAGTGAGTCTCGTAATTCGGTGAGTCTGACAACCAGGTCATCGTCCTCAAATTGTTCTTCCAGTTCGTGTTCCACGAACAACGTATGTAGTTGAGTGAGGCCTTGTTCAATTTCCTGGACTGCTTCTTCGGGGCCATTTTCCTCAAGCGCCGACAACGCTGCGGCTTGTGTGCGCTGGAACAGTACGAAAGGGCGATATTGTTCGTGGGATACGGTCCACTGCTCGTCGGGCGAATGTACTCGACAGAAATCCATCAAGCCCAGTGTGTGATCGGCATCGGTGACCGCCCGATCGTATTGCTGCAACCGTAACCAGCAAACTCGACGGTGGTAGAACTGGATAAATTCACGGTCGACTTCGTCACATTCGTCGTCGTCTAGTACAAATCCGTTACCTTCGAAGATCGACTGTCTCATCAGGTAATCGTAGTACGTTTCTTCTCCCTCCGGTCGTTGGCCATCCGGCCGGCCGGTGGTTTCCAATTGCAATACACCGAGATCGACACGCATTTGCAATACTTCGCGCTTGTCTTCACAAGTGACAAGACGAATATTCATGCTCTCAGGGTTGTACGGCCACGCTTGCAGAAGTGCGTCGATGTGTTCTGAATCCGTCATTGGGAGACCATTTTCGGGACGGCTCTTGTTTCTTCTGCTAGTAATTATATCTAGCAGTGCCGAAAGGGAGAAGTTGACCAAATCGGCTGGAATCCACATAGTTTACAGATGATGTAGTTTCCGTTTGCCAATCTAACGACCGGCTTGACCAGAAGGTCGTGGTGTGTGGGGCTGCTCTGGTGATGTTCTGGCGAAACCTGTTTTACCTCCCCTGGCTAGCGACTCGTGCAAAGCACAGTTGGTTGGGACGGTGAGGCCGAGGTGACTTCTTCCAGTCCTGGTGATAGAACGAGTCCTGCTCCATTGTCTGAACGGATTCATGACCGACTATTTGCGTTGCCGCAGGGACTCGCGGCCCATGCTGGATACGGCGAGGCATTAGCTGCGCTAGCCGCGGGCAAGCATGCCGAATTTGATGGGGTCCACGGCTCAGCTTGCGCGTTGTTAGCGGCGAATCTGCAAACACATGCGCCAGGCACCCTGGCCGTGATTTGTTCCAGCGCTGATGAAATGGACGAGTTTGCTGAGGACATGAAATTGTTCTCTCGCCTACCGGTGCGTTGTTTTCCACCGTGGGAGACTGATCCTGCTGAAAAAGTACCGCTCGATGAGATTCACGGAGCCCGGCTGGCGGCGCTGAATGAGCTGCGGTCGGCAGCCAAGACCGGTGAAGTCACGGGGATTGTGGCTTGTTGTATCCAGAGCTTGCTGCAACCAGTGCCGTCTCCCAGTGCTCTGGAGGCCACTAGCAGGCAGATTGAGGTGGGGGCGACGCTGGACGTCGAAACGTTGTCGCAATGGCTCGTTGAGCAGGGTTTTCACCACACCAGCGCGGTGGAAATGCCGGGTGAGTTTTCTCTTCGTGGCGGCATTCTGGACATTTTTGCTGGCGATTGGGTTAGCCCGATCCGGTTCGAGCTGTTTGGTGATGATGTGGAGTCGATACGTCGGTTTGACGTTGCTTCACAACGAAGTCTGGAAACGCTCGAGCGCGTTGAGCTGACCATTTTGACAGCAGTTGGCCGGGAAGGTGCTTGTCTGATTGACTATCTGCCAGACACTTCCTGGTACCTGTTGGTCGAACCGGAGAAGGTTGTACAGCAGGGCAAGCAATATTTGGATCGGCTGGAGCAGGTTGATCGTGTGCTGGGTTTTGGTGAGGTCATGGCCCGCATCCAGCACGCACCGTTGGCCAGCGTTTCCGCGTTGGCGGGAGGCGCAAGTTGCAGACTTGGAATGGAATCGGTTGAACGGTTTAGTGGCGAAATCGGACGGGTCCGAGAAGAGTTGGATCGGATCGCTACCGACCACGACGTTTATGTGGTTGCGCATACGGAGTCTGAGGTAGAGCGACTGGGGGACTTGCTGGCAGCAACGCAAGCCGCGGCCAGTGGGCGACTGTACTTCCACATCGGCTCGATACGTGAGGGCTTTCGGTTGGTGGAAGATCAGGTTCTGGTTATTGCGGCCAGCCAGTTATTTGCCCGTGGCCAGTTGCGCAGGCCAACGCCACGGCGCCAGATGGGCAAAGCGATTGACAGCTTTATGGAGCTGGGCGTTGGTGATCTGGTAGTCCATTTGGCACACGGGATTGGGCGTTACCGCGGCCTGAAACGATTGGACCGTAACGACCAGGTTGAGGAACATCTGGAGGTTGAATTTGCTGGTGGTACGCGGGTTTACGTTCCTGCAGCACGCATAGGCCTGGTCCATAAATATATCGGGGGTACTCGCAGTCGCCCGGCGCTGGCCCGGATTGGCGGTAAAACCTGGCAGCGGCAAAAGCAGGCAGCTGCTATGGCAGCGACGGACCTGGCCGCAGAATTATTAGACCTGCAGGCGGCACGCATGGCCAGGCCGGGAATCAGTTTCGCGGGGGATTCAGACTGGCAGCGTGAATTTGACGCCTCTTTTCCTTATCAGGAAACGCCAGACCAGCTGGCTGCCGCAGAGTCGATTCGGTTTGATATGGAAAACGTCAGGCCGATGGACCGTCTGGTTTGTGGCGACGTCGGTTACGGGAAAACTGAGCTGGCTATGCGCGCCGCTTTCAAGGCCGTCGACAACGGTTACCAGGTCGCCGTGCTCGTGCCGACTACGATCCTGGCAGAACAGCACTATCGGACATTTCGCGACCGGATGTCAGAGTTTCCTTTTGATATTGCGCGCCTAAGTCGATTTTGTTCTGCGGGTGAACAGCGAGAGATCGTTGAAGCGCTTGAGGCTGGACAAGTTGATATCGTGATCGGAACTCATCGTATTGGTTCCAAGGACCTCAAGTTCTACAACCTGGGCCTCGTGATCATCGATGAAGAGCAGCGATTTGGTGTCGCGGTCAAGGAGCGTTTGAAAACCTTTCGCGCCACTGTTGACGTGATGACGATGTCCGCCACGCCCATTCCACGAACGTTGCACATGTCCCTGGTTGGTGTTCGAGACATTTCGAATTTGCAGACGGCGCCAGAAGACCGGATTGCTGTTGAGACTCGGGTTGTTCGTTGGGATGAAGATCTTATTCGCCGCGCCGTTTTGCGAGAATTGAATCGCGGGGGACAGATTTACTTTGTTCACAATCGTGTGAATGACATTCACCTGGTCCGCGAGAAACTTAAGCGAATTGTTCCAGAGGCGAGTGTCCAGATCGGCCATGGTCAAATGCCGGAGACAGAACTCGAACAAGTAATGGTTGACTTTGTGACGCACCGATTTGATTTGCTGTTGGCGACGACCATTGTTGAGAGCGGTCTGGACATTCCGAATGCTAATACGATTTTTATTGACGAAGCAGATCGCTACGGACTCGCGGATTTACATCAATTGCGGGGACGAGTGGGGCGTTACAAGCATCGCGCGTACAGCTACCTGTTGGTCGATTCCCGCAAGCCACTGACTCCCAACGCGTCGCGTCGGCTCAGGGCCATTGAGGAATTCAGCGAGATGGGAGCCGGCTTTTCGATTGCCATGCGTGACCTGGAAATCCGCGGTGCAGGGAATCTGCTGGGTACCCAGCAGAGTGGGCACATCGCCATGGTGGGTTACGAATTGTACTGCCAGCTGCTCGAAACCGCTGTCGGTGCTCTCAAGCAGGCTCCACCTCCGGAGACCATCGATGTCGAAATTGACTTGCCGGGCGCTTCATACTTGCCAGATGATTATGTTCCCGACATACGCTTGAAGATTGACTTTTATCGACGGCTGGCACGAATTTCAGATACGGCAGAACTGGAGACTTACCAGGAAGAGCTGGTGGATCGGTTCGGCTCTCCTCCGCCGCCTGTCATGCGTTTGGTTCAATTGGCCGAACTGAGAATTGCTGCTGCACGCTGGCAGATTACCGCCATTCGCCATGAGGATCGATTTTTGCGTTTTTCCTGCGCTGATTCCGGACAGCTGCGCCGTCTCGCAAAAACGACCTTGGCTGACTTTCGGATAGTCGATGCCGGATCGGCGTATGTGCCTTTAAAGAAAGAGGTTACGGATTCTGTGGCGTTGTTCGATTTGGCCAAATCGGTGTTGCCGCAAGGGTAAGGCGGTCCTATAATCCGCCGCCCGCCTTTCATCGCGTTCCTGCGAGCGGTTCATTTCCAGACTCTATTCTCGGATGGACTAGTGGTCCGTATGTTTTCCTGTAGGTTTGGCATTGTCGGTGTTGTGGGTGCCCTGTCGATGGTGGCCAGTGCGCAACCTCCCCGGCCTTCAGGCTTCAATACGACTCCGCGCTCGCTCGCTTCCGGGCCAGTGACCACTGGGTTTGCCAAGGTACCGAATCCGGCCACTCAACCTGTGGCTGCCAGGGACAGTTCTTTGGTCGCCAAGGTGACGGGAACAGAGCCCCAGGCCGACTTGCCTGCGTTGCAGGTTTTTGAGCAGACTGAGTTGATCGGCGCAGTCGGCAACGAACAAATTCTCGCGGGTGACGTGTTGCCTATGGTGGAGCAGGAAATTCGTCGACTGATGCAGAAGATGCCAGCTGACCAGCGTCAGGCGGTGACGTCGGCGGAATTGAGTTCCGTCCGCAGGAATTTGATGCAACGTATGCTGAAGCCGATTATTCGCAACAAGTTGTTGTATGTAGATTTTCTGCGCGATGGTGCTCAGAATGCTGGTGATCAAATTGACGAACAATTGAAGCAGATCAACGGTCGCGTTGACGCTGAGTTTGAAAAGAGTCAGGTGCCGCACCTGATGAAGTCTGTTAAAGCAACAAGTCGCGCTGAGTTAGAAGCCTCTTTGAGAAGTTATGGTTCCTCCCTCAAGGGGCAGCAGCAGTTGTTCCGTGAGCAGGTCATGGGAATGCAGATGAGACAGCGTTACGTGACGAACAATCCGGAGATTTCACTGGAACAACTGTTGGAACGATATCAGGAGAACATCGAAGACTATCAGGTCCAGCCGAAGGTGCGCTGGGAACAATTGACGGTCATGCTCGATCGTTATTCGTCGCGTGAAGAGGCCTATAACGATCTCGTTGATATGGGTAATCGTGTATTTTTCGGCGCGTCATTCTCCGAAATGGCGAAATTGCGATCCCAGGGACTGAATGCAGAAGAGGGTGGATACCATGGCTGGACGAATCAGGGGAGTCTGGTTTCCAACGTGCTTGACGAGGCATTGTTTACGCTTCCAGTTGACCAGCTCAGTCCGATTCTGGAAGACCAGACAGGCTTTCACATCGTAAGGATCCTGGAACGCACGGAGAGTTCTCGCGTCCGCTTTCGCGATGCCCAGGAGCAAATCAAGAAAGACCTGCAGAAAGAGCAGCAGCAGAAGGAATGGGAAGGATATCTGTCCCGTCTGCAAAAAGAGATTCCAGTTTGGACGGTTTTTGATAACACCACGCGTAGCGCGCAAAAATCGCCGGCCGTTCCTGCGATGCCGCGCTGATGAAAGGCTGTGGTACGTCCGCTGGTACTTCTCTGACAGGGGAAATACACGCCTGCAGTGGAACGCCTTGAGTCAGCGCGAACGCGTCCGCGACTGCCGGCGTCTCTGGCTTTGTCACGCCCGATCTGCGTACACCTCTCGGGTAAAGGAACTCGATCGACTACACTTGTGGGTAGGGACTGGGGTATCTCTGCAGGCTGTTTACCCGGGATCGTGATCGATGTTCAACGCAATGATTCTGCTGCGCAGGTTTTACCTGTGTTTTTGCGCATTACTTTGCTGGCCACTGGTGCTTTCCGCCCAGCAGGATGCAGACACAGCGGGCGTGACATTTTTCGAGGCGAAGATTCGCCCTGTACTTGTGAAGCACTGTTATTCATGTCACTCGGCCGAGGCAAAAATCGTGCGTGGAGGATTGCGCCTGGACACCAGGCAGGCCCTGTTGCGCGGAGGTGACTCCGGTCCCGGACTGGTGCCACGGAAGCCGACAGCGAGCCAGCTATTGTCCGCATTGCGTTACGATGGGCTGGAGATGCCTCCGGAAGGAAAACTGCCGACGTCGATCATCGCTGATTTTGAGCAGTGGATTCGGATGGGTGCGCCGGATCCTCGCGAAGAGGTGCTGGCTCCACGTCCCAAGAGGCAGATCGATTATCAGGAGGCGATGAAGTTCTGGGCGTTTGTGCCGCCTGCGCTTGTGATTCCTCCGGCCATTCGCGAACCACAGGGTGTGCATAACCCCATCGATCGATTTGTATTGGCCAGGTTACAGGAAACCGGTTTGCGGCCGGTTGGGCCGGCGGATCGCAACACCTTGATTCGTCGCGTTACCTTTGGATTGACGGGACTTCCACCTTCACCGTCAGAGGTGGAGGCCTTTCTTGAGGATGAACGGCCTGACGCATTTACGCGCGTCATTGATCGTTTACTCGGATCACGGCACTATGGCGAGCGTTGGGCAAGGCACTGGCTTGATGTCGCGCGTTACGGTGAGGATCAGGCGCACACTTTCAAAGCACGCCGATATCCCCACGGCCATCGTTATCGTGATTGGGTTGTTGGAGCATTGAACGCCGACATGCCGTACGATCGGTTTGTCCAGAACCAGATTGCCGCGGATCTCATCGGGGACTCGTCGAGTCGATTTGCGAGGTTGGCTGCTCTGGGTTTCTTTGCGATGGGGCCGGTTTATTATCAGGACAACGGAGAGAAAGCCAAGGCACTGGCCGACGAGTGGGACGATCGTGTTGATACACTTTCCCGCGGGTTGCTCGGCCTGACACTTTCCTGTGCCCGCTGTCACGATCACAAGTACGACCCGATCACAATGGAAGATTATTACGGGTTGGCTGGCATCTTTGCGAGTACACAGTATCAAGAACGCCCTGTGGTTACCCCTGAGGTGGTTCAAGAGAGACGCCAGGCCGACGACAGGGTGAAGAAACACCAGTTGGAAATGGACCGTTTCCTCGACACACAAGCTCGCGAGCTTAGGCCATCTCTGGTTGCTCGTATACCAGATTACGTGGTTGCGGCTTGGACGCTTCGTAACCGCAGACAATCAGCCCCCAAGGACAAAAAATTATCCGAAAAAGTCGCTCGGGAGTTGAAGCTGAGTGAGGAGCTCATTAAACGCTGGGAAGTCTATTTGTATGACACGGGAAAAGCGACGTCTCGTCCGTACCTTTCCAGTTGGTTTGCCTGGCTGGCGAATCAGGCTGTAGCCCAGGACCAGTCGGATGACGCGGAAGTACGTGCAGCAGTCCGCCAGCAAGGCGAAACGCTCCAGCAAGCTGCTTTAGCCACACTGCCACGGCGTCAAGAACTGTTTCGTCGATTTGGAGAGAACGTGGCGTTTGTGGACGCAGGGGACCGAGCCGTCGTGACTCCTGGCCATGTGCCGCTGGGGAACTTATTTGACGACAAGGCAGGTACTTCGCTCGCTGCCGCGCTCGTATCAGATCGTTTCAAGGCGGTTGCAACGGCTGCGAGTCTTGGCGTCGACCGCGTTACTGCCGGGTGGGGAAATGTCGCTCAGATTGCCGCCGGGATTCGTTTCCATTTCATTCATCTCGGTAGTGACGACAGAAGCCATGGAGCGATTGTCAACGATGCCTGGGGCAAGCAAGGTGGAATTCGTACTCTCGGCCAGGACTCGCCAGCTAATCTGGGACGTACCGAGCAGGGTATTGGAATGCATGCCAACGCCCTGATCACTTTTGATCTCGATGAGATTCGTCGGGCTGGTTTACTTCCAGCGGACCAGAAGTTTGTGTTCAAAGTCGACCGAGCTGGCATCAACGATGACATATTCGGCAGTGATGCCAGCGTGCATATCGCGGTCATTCTCTCCAAACCCCACAGCAAACCGGAAGTCTACGATGCGATCCTTGCCGGTTACGTTAATGGCCGGCGACAAAAGGTTGAGGAAAATGATAAGGAATACTATTTTGCCGGGCCCCTGCCGCCTCCTTTGCAGGCCGACGGCAAATACGTCCAATTCACGATACCTGTTTCACCAGCAGCCAGGTACCTGACACTGGTGACTACCGGTGCAGGTGCGCCGACCGCGAACTCGATCAACTGTGACCACAGCGTCTTCTCTGGGGTCCGTTTGGAACTGGACCCCCTGCCGCCAGCTGCGCTGGCGGTGCACGAGGAGACGCAGAAAGAGGAACAATCTGCGAGTCTGCGTGGTGCACAGGACCGGATCGCTGCAATGCTGCTTTCTGAGCTCTTGTTTGACCAGGGCTTGCTGGCCGTCCCTGCCAATGAAGTGGCAGGACTGTTGCCTGATCCTGTGGCGGCCGAGTGGAAGGTCCGGCAAACGCAGCAAGCGAAATTGAAGCAGCAGGCGGCAGCCATTCAAATCTTGACCGCCCACGCGCTGCAGGATTCTGGAGGAGCAGATTTACAGATCTACCGTTCTGGCGATCCGGCGAATCCGGGTGAAACGGCACCGCGTTCGTTCCCCGCGATTCTTACCGAGGGAAAACGACGGCCGTTTGAGCCCTCTGGAAGTGGTCGACTGGAGCTGGCCCAGGCGATCACAGCGCCAGGGAATCCACTCACGGCGCGGGTGATCGTCAATCGAGTGTGGGCAGGCCATTTTGGTTTTGGGCTGGTACGTACACCGTCTAATTTTGGAACGCTTGGCGAGCGTCCGACGCACCCTCAGTTGCTCGACTGGCTGGCGCTTCGCTTCGTCGAGCATGGCTGGTCATTGAAGTGGTTGCACCGAACGATCTTGCATTCGGCAACCTATCAGCGATCGGCCCGTTTTGACCAGCAGAACGATGCGGTTGACGCAGACAATCGTTTGCTTTGGCGCATGAATCGAA
Source organism: Planctomycetaceae bacterium (assembly GCA_002724245.1). Taxonomy (GTDB): domain Bacteria; phylum Planctomycetota; class Planctomycetia; order Pirellulales; family Pirellulaceae; genus UBA9264. The sequence continues at coordinate 3,178 of PBOG01000162.1, read as the reverse complement.
GACGCCTTGAGGTAGAGCCATGGCGTGACGCGATGCTGGCCGTATCTGGAAACCTTGATCGCGCGTTGGGTGGGGTGTCGCAGAGCCTGGATGAGGCGGCGAACCGGCGCCGGACGTTATACGGTTTCGTGAGTCGTCACAAGCTCAATGAGCTGTTGCGGTTGTTTGATTTCCCGGACCCCAATATTACCAGTGATCGCCGCGCATCGACCACAGTGCCCCTGCAGCAACTGTTTGTTCTGAATAGCGACTTTATGACACGACAGGCTCGCTCTCTGGCTTTGCATCTGGTACGTGATGTGCCTGCGGGTGGAGCCGCGCGAATTCGCCGGGCCTACGAATTGCTCTTTGCCCGAGCGCCTACGTCAGAGGAGGTGGCCGTGGGCGTCGAGTTTCTCGAACAGGTCAAGAGTGCTGGAAAAGCGGAGAGCAATTTGTCTGGTTGGGAGCAGTACGCTCTGGGACTGCTGGCGAGTAACGAGTTTACTTACATCGACTAAAGCGACGAGTGCCGTTGGCGAGCAGTAGAGATCAAGAGGTGAGTTCCAATGAAGCATGATACTAGCGGGTTTTCGATCAGTCGGCGCCGGATGTTGACGCAGAGTGGCGCCGGATTTGGCTGGCTTGGGTTGGCAGCCACCCTGGCCCAGGAACAGCAGTTGACGGCGGCACCAGACATCGAGAGCCGCAACCCGTTGGCACCGAAACGCCCACATTTCAAGCCGCAGGCCAAACGGGTCATTTTTCTGTTTATGAACGGTGGTCCGTCGCATGTCGACACGTTCGACCCCAAACCTGAACTCGTAAATCAGGAAGGGAAGAAGGGGCCCGGTGGCAAGTGGATGCCGTCGCCGTTCAAGTTTTCGCGACATGGCCAGAGTGGGGTGGCGGTGAGCGATCTCTATCCTCATGTGGCACGTTGTATCGACGATATCTGTGTAGTCAGGTCGATGTACACCTCGACACCCAATCATGAACCCGGGTTGTTCATGATGAACAGTGGTATCCAGCAGCCGCTGCGGCCATCGATCGGTTCCTGGTTGAATTATGGATTGGGGACCGAGAACCAGAATCTGCCTGGATTTGTTGTGTTGTGCCCGGGCAAACCGGTGGTGGGACCGGCCTTGTGGTCAAACAGCTTTCTACCGGGCATTTATCAAGGTACACACATCAACAACGCGAAGCTTGATCCGCAGAAAGTGATCGGTCACCTCAGTAACCAGAACCTCACGCAGTCGTCCCAGCGTCGGTTGTTGAATCTCACACAGAGGTTGAATCGAGAGCACTTGAAAAAGCGAGAACGCGATACGCAACTGGACGCTCGCATCAACTCACTGGAAATGGCTTATCGCATGCAGTTTGAGGCCCAGGAGGCGTTTGACATCGGTCGAGAATCGCAAGCGACTCTCGACGCGTATGGGAAAGGGCAATTTGCCGACGGTTGTTTGATCGCTCGTCGCCTTGTCGAGCGTGGTGTCCGCATGGTCCAGTTATTTTACGGTAGTGGACAGCCCTGGGATGCACACGGCAACATCATGGATCACAAACGCGATGCAGGAAAGAGTGATCAGCCTATCGCGGCGTTGTTGCAGGACCTGAAAACGCGAGGTTTGCTGGATGAAACGATAGTGATCTGGGGAGGGGAATTTGGACGCACGCCAACGGCTCAGGGTGCGCGTGGCCGCAACCATCACGCCACCGGATTTTCAATCTGGCTGGCCGGTGGTGGTTTTCGCGGAGGGATGACGTACGGAGCCACAGATGAACTGGGGATGCACTCGGTTGAAAACCGGATGAGTGTTCACGATCTGCACGCGACTTTACTGCACCAGATGGGGATTGATCACGAGCGTTTGACATTTCGTTACAGTGGTCGTGATTTTCGTTTGACAGATGTCCACGGAAATGTGGCGCACCAGATCATTGCTTGAGTTGTTCCGCAGCGGCGTGGCAAAGCCACGCGTGACGGCTCATGAGTCTGCTCCGATCGACACTTGTAGCGCGTCGAGTACGGTTTGGATATCGGCAGGAATGGGCGCCGTAATCGAGAGCAGTTCCCCGCTGTGAGGGTGCTCGAATGTCAGCTTGTGGGCATGCAGAGCTTGCCGGTCAAGTAGTACGCTGGCATCTTCTCCCTGCTCGGTCAGTTCTCTCCGTGTGATTTCGGATCGCCCTCCGTAGAGGGCATCGCAGAGCACAGGACAACCCACGTGTGCCAGATGAACACGGATTTGGTGGGTTCGTCCTGTTCTAGGTAGTACACGTACAACCGCGTAGTTGCCGCGTCGGGCTGTCACTTCATAGAAACTCACTGCATTGCGACTGCTGGAATGTTCTTTGCGGACCGCCATTTTCTCACGTTGCCGCGGGTGGATGCCAATCGGTTGCTCGATCAGATCGCGATCACGATCGGGAACCGCCGCCAGCACCGCTAGGTACTCTTTCTTGACACTCCGCGCTGCGAATTGGTTGGAGATATGGTGATGAACCTGGTCGGTTTTTGCGACGACCAGGGCACCACTGGTGTCTCGGTCTAGGCGGTGGACAATTCCGGGGCGATAGGTGCCGCCCAGTTCACTCAGCTGGTGGAAATGAAACAACAACGCTGAAACCAGAGTCCCGGCAGTGTGTCCCTTGCCAGGATGGACCACCATGCGAGGAGGCTTGTTGACGACGACGAGGTGCTCGTCTTCCCAGAGAATGTCGAGTGGGATGTCCTCACCTTGTTCCACGGTGGTGCGAGGTTCAGGAAACTTGATCGAGACGCGTTGTTCTACCCGGAGCCGGCAAGACGGTTTAACCGCCTCGTCTTCGACAGTGACAGCGCCGCCTGTAATCGCCCGTTGCAACTGTGCGCGACTGAACGCCGGAAATGCCTGGGCCAGAAGTGTGTCCAGGCGTTGGCCAGCCTGGTCCGCGGTCACAATGAGTTGCTGGCATCCCTCCTCCGCTGGTTTGGCGGGCATGGCTCAGCACTTGATATCGAGTAGCAGGTTCGAATGTAATCGGTTCACTGGGTACGCTGTGTAAACAGGTGTAGCCAGTGCGCTGACGCGGGACAGGCCGTCTCTGATGGTAGCTGGTGGCTCTCAGGGGGCTTGATCGTCGGTGGATTCGGGTGTGGATTCGGGTGTGGATTCGGGTGTGGATTCGGGTGTGGATTCGGGTGTGAGGGTTG
>PBOG01000161.1 GCA_002724245.1 Planctomycetaceae bacterium | reverse complement strand
TTTTCGCTCACCGCGCAGGCTGTCTTTGTTGGCCTTGCTGTGGAGGGCATCAGTCGCTGGGGAATGGACCCTGTATGGTACCCGTCGGTTCCCTGACCGGCCTGCGAAAGCAGGCCAAAAGTGGTTAGACTGCAAACAAAGCAGGCTGTGCTTCGGCCGCCCGGCCCCACAGATGAACCCACTCGACTCCACCCAGATCGTCTTACGATCCGACCGCGCGAACAGGGAATTCACCATGAATCGGATACAAAACACTTTGCTCGGCGCTTGGCTTGCAGCATGCGCTGTCGGGGCTGTCGCCGTCAGTGCTGTCGAACCCCTTGTTTTCACAGAAACCAAACTGGAATCAGGAGTCACCGTCGCCGACATCGAACCGCTACAGGATGGACGTTTATTGATGGTGCTGGACCGCGACGGAGAATTGCGAGCTTCGTTTTCATCCGACCAGGGTCAGAGCTGGACACGTTCCGTGCAACTCGTGGCAAAACCAGTCGGTAACAGCGGATATTTCCACCCCAGTCTCACTCGAGCTGGCAACGGTACGTTGCTTTTGTCGTACCAGCACTACGTACGGGAAACGCGCCCGGTCTACAAAATCAGCTACTATCGCCGCTCCACCGACGAGGGTCGCACCTGGGGTGACCAGCTCTTCATGGCGGCGGACGGCCTGTTTAATGACAAACCCATCCGGCTTTCGACCGGCCGCTTGATCGCCCCCGTCGAAAGAGAGGCTCAGGTCGAGGGGGGCGACCATGCTGGCTATGTCAGCAGCGTCTTCTTCTCTGACGACAACGGTTTCAGCTGGACCAGGTCCAATGAAGTCAACGCACTGCCCGTGGAAGCACAGGAACCGCATGTCGTCGAGCTGAAAGATGGACGCCTGATGATGCTGTGCCGCACCTACAGCCGTTACGTGTTGCGTTCGTACTCCACCGACAAAGGCATGACCTGGAGCAAGGGGGAGCCGATCCGGGAACTCAAGCTGCCAGCCTGGTCATCGGCGTTAAACGTGAAACGAATCCCCTCGACAGGCGACCTGCTCCTGCTGCGCAGCGTAGCAGGCGAAAATGGAGTACGCTCGCCCTTTGTCGCGGTGATTTCCCGAGATGATGGCGAGACCTGGACAAACGAACGCGTCATCGCGGGAGACCCCGAGGAGCGATACGGCTACCCGTGTCTGCTATTTCTCGACGACCAGGTCATCGTCGGTTACGGATCCATGGCCGGCTCTCGAGTGGCCCGGTTTCCCACCAGGTGGTTCTATCAACCGTGACCAGCGGAACCAACGCCAAACCGAATTGCGGTTCGCCATGAGACATGCACATCCACCGCATTGTGACCGTCGGATGCTACTGGAGTCAGGCACACTCAAACGCAGGCGATCTGTTCAATCTCTGTGATCTCATCCGGCTGCAGCTGAAATTCGAAGACGTCGAGATCGGCCTTCATGTGCTCGGCATCGGTGGTTCCCGTCAACGGAATCATGCCCGCGTCGAGGGCAAAGCGGAATACAATTTGCGCGGGTGTCCGCGCGAGACGCACGGCGACCTGGCGGACTACGGGGCTGCGCAACACAGGCCGGTTCGCCGTCAACAAAGAAAAGCCCTGGTAGCACATCTCGTGCTGCTGACAAAAGTGACGAGTTCCGCGATCCCAACCGGTCGTGGCGTAACAACGGTTTTGTACGAAACGGGGCGGCACCCGAGCGGCAGCACACAACATCTGTAACTGTTCTAGTGAGAAATTACTGACACCGATAAGCCGGACCCGCCCCTCTGCGTGAAGCGACTCCATGGCTCTCCAGGCCTCCCAATCGTCCGCCGACAGTCCCACTGAACTTGTTGGACCATGTAACAGGTACGAGTCGATCGTGGAAACGCCCAGATGCTCCAGCGAACGCGCAAACGACTGGGCGACCTGCTGCGCAATGGGGGCCGCAGGGTCGTACGGCAAACGATCGTCCTGGCCACCGCGGAACGTAAATTTAGTCTGCAAGAATAGAGCGGACCGCTCGGCACCGCGCGCCGCGGAAATCCCCTGACCGACCGCCGCCTCGTCGTAGTGCTTGCGCTGATTGGCCGTATCAATACCAGCAAATCCTTGCTGCAAGGCCAGCTCGACCAGCCCTGCCGTCTGCACTTCTTTCCAGGCAGTACCGTAGAGGAAACGGGGAACCGTGACACCGTCGAGCGTAACTGTCCGTGCTGATGGATTCATGATTGCACCCTCAATGGTCTCCAACTCCGATCCTTCAGTCCGCTCACATCGACAGGCAACGGCAGCGCGGTGATCGGTTGCCCACAACCACACCTATTGTGATAGCCGCGACAACATCTGGACAGGGCATTGGTGTTTCGCCATATCCTGGTAGGGGATATCTGGCTGATGGCAGGCCAATCGAACATGTATGGCAGTGTTCGCCTTGAAGAAAAGCTGCCCGCGTTGCCCTACCTGAACATGCTGAACTTTGAATTGATTCGTGAGGAGCCGCACTGGTGTGCCGGCAAATCCACCGGGTTTACGCTCCGAAATCAAAAGACCGGCCTGGACGAATCCTGGATCTTCAAGATTGAGTTCGATCCGGCCCAGTCTAATGTCGTGCTGTTACGGTCCAGCGGGGCATTTCCCAGAAATCAAATGCAGCTTTGCTATGCGACCGGACCGACACCCTACGCCAATATCCAGGATCAAGGCGGTATGCCGCTGCCAGCCTTGGGACCGATGCAGATCGCAGAATGACACCGCCACCATGAGGCAACCACACTTGGCAGGGGCACACCTGCTCCCTTTCGCTACGTCTCCGTCCGATTGGTAACCACGTAGTGAATCGTGATGCCGAATCTTGAATCTACGCGCACCCTGTTGTGCTCGCGATACGCGGGCTGCGTGTTCTCTGTGTACGAGATTTCAAGATTCTTCTCGTCGATCCAACGCAGTCTGATCTCGGTGAAACCACTCCACGTTTTGTGCTGGCCCAACAACCCGTCGCGTTGATTCAGGGCGACTCCCGCGCGTCGCAAACTTACATTGCTGTAGCAATAGCCCGCGGCACCACCACCTTCACAAGAAAAACTCGTGGCGATGAACTTGCCACCTGGTGACGCTGCTTCTACCAGCACCTCCACCGTGTCCGTGCCGCGCCAATCGTGACACCCGCCACCCCACATCAGGATCACGGCGAAGAGTACGTTTCCAAAACCTGACTTTCCCGGCCGGTCGGCAACCATGAAATCCAATACTCGCGAATAAGATGGCGAACCCCTGCAACACAAGTATGGTTACGTTGTTGATCCGCAGAGGCATAATTTGTGATACTTTGTGCAATGCGCCACGAAAAGATTAGAGATGGTCCTCACAATCTCACCCACGGTGGCCACCAGTCATTCGACCAGCAAACGCGTGTGACGACTCAGCCTGGCCTACTGCACCAGAGCCTGCCGTCTTGTGTCCTGCGTAACCCGGTCTCCTGATCGAACCCCGTCGTTGTTGAGTCATACTGAACGCCTGCTTCCTCTTGAAACCCTTGCCCGGAGCGTCTGAAACGTGAACCTGCGAACACGCTGCCATTTGGCCACCCTGTTTGTCCACACCGTCGCTGGCGTGTATCTGCCCACCGCTGCGAACGCTGGCGAAACAGTATTTCCTGACGTTCACGTCACTAATGTGCGCCGTGTTTTTCACAACCGTGAACACAATGCGTTCACCGACCTGATTCGGTTTCGCGAACGATTCTACCTGGCCTTTCGCAGCTGCCCTGACGGTCATTCCGTTTACCCGACGTCGACGATCATCATCCTGGAGAGTGTTGACGCCCGGACGTGGCGGCCAGTGCACCACTTTCGCGTAGCCAAACGGGACACCCGAGACCCGCATTTCCTGGTGTTCAAAGACAAGCTGTTCGTCTACACAGGCACCTGGTACTGCGGCGATTCGGCACCTGAGGTCCGCGAATTCAACAAGCATCTAGGCTATGCCGTCTGGAGTGCGGATGGGCGTGGGTGGAGCGAGCCAGTCATGCTGGAGGGGACGTACGGACACTATATCTGGCGTGCGGCGGCGCACGACGGAACCGCCTACCTCTGTGGACGCCGCAAGCGAGAATTTGTGGAGACACCCGGGAAAATCCGCTCCGACGTAGAATCCGCCATGCTGGCCAGCGATGACGGACTGATCTGGCGCACACGGGCACTGTTTCAAACAACCCAGGGAAACGAAACCGCCTTTCTGTTCGAGCCGGACGGCAGTGTGCTCGCGGTCGCCCGCTTTACGCTGGACAACTCACAACTCTGTCGCGCACGACCTCCGTACACTCAATGGGAACGCACCGACCTGGATCGTTTCATCGGTGGTCCATTGTTGGCCAGATGGGGGGAACGCTTGCTGGTTGGCGGCCGAAAAATAACGGCACCTGTTCCGCGGACGACTCTCTACTGGCTCACCGATGGGAAACTGCAGCAATGCGCGGAGCTACCCAGCGGCGGTGACAACTCCTACCCCGGATTCGTCGCACTCGGTCCAAAACGTGGACTGCTCTCCTGGTATTCCAGCCACGAGAAAGACGATGTGGGCAACACCATGACAGCGATCTACCTGGCCGACCTGGAGATCGCAGAGTAAACCAGGTCGAGAGTTCTGCAATTACTGGCCAGTGTGTTGTTCCATGACCCAGGCCAGGTTGAAACTGGCCAGCCAATCCTTGCCGGCCAACAGGTAAATCATGCCTTCACTGGGCGTACCTGGGCGTCCCGCGGCGAGCCACGTGTAGTTTCCTGGTCCGGGCCGAACGAGCCGCTGAAATGGCCAGTTGTCTCCGCCGTCCAAACTGACGCGCACGGTGATGTCTTCGCGTTTGTCGCGACGCCCTGGAGAACTGAAAACCAGGATGTCACGATCTTTGTACGGCAACCGCACACACAACGCCTGACAGACGCAGCGAACACGGCTTCCCAGCATTGTATCTTTGCCCGCCCGAATTTCGTAAAACAACTTGAACAGGCGCAGTTTTGCAGTACCTCATCTAACACCGCCCCATCTAACACCGCCCCTTTGAGGCCATTCATGACATCACCCGACATCACGCGGCGCGAAGCGATTTGCACCACAGCTGCTGCGGTAACCGCAGCGGGAACGGTCCTGCCGCGAGACTTGTACGCAGCTGTTACCCAATCCGAACGAAAACTCCGGATCGGTGTCGTGGGTGGAGGTTTTGGCGCGTCATTCTATTGGCACCAACATCCGAACTGTGCCGTGACGGGTGTCACTGACCTCCGCGCTGATCGGCGGGATTATTTGCGCAACTACTACCAGTGCGACCAGGTCTACGACTCGATGGAAATCATGCTGAAACAAGCGCGTGACATCGATGCCGTAGCAGTCTTCACCGAAGCTCCGAACCATCTGCCGCACTGTCTGGCCGCGTTGCAAGCCGGCAAGCATGTGATCTGTGCCGTGCCCGCGGCGATGAACCTGGAAGAGTGCCAACAGCTGGTCGATGCTGTCGAGAAAACAGGATTGACCTACATGATGGCAGAAACCAGCTATTACAAGCAGTCCACCATTACCGCCCGCAAGTGGTACCAGGAGGGCAAATTTGGTGAACTCTTCTATTGCGAAGCGGAGTACCACCACCCCGGTCCTGTGTACCCTAAGCCCGGCGGACTCGCGATTGATGCCAATGGCAAACGCACCTGGCGGTACCATTACGCACCCATGCTCTACGCGACGCACACAAACGCCATGCTCACCGCAGTGACCGGCGAGAGGCTTGTGCAAGTCACCTGTCTCGGCGTCGAAAACGAGGCCACAGGCAAACGTCAGAATGCGTATCAAAATCCATTCTGTAACGCGACGGCGATGTACAAGACCGATCGAGGCCATGGGTTTCGTGGCTCGCAGTATTGGAACGGCGCTGTGAACAATACCGTCCGTGCGGAGTGGTACGGCCTGAAAAAGAGCTTCCTGATGCGCACACCCTACGGACAGCCTCCCACCCTGGTCACCGCCCGTGACAAAACTGCCCGCGACGATGCTGGTTTTCAATTCCAGGAACCGCTGGTCGAACCGATTGAGGTTCCCAAATGGTATGCCACCGACATGTTGCCACCAGCGCTACGACATGGAAAAGGTGGCCACGACGGTTCCCATCCGTTCCTGACCCATGAGTTTGTCGACGCCCTGGTGTCGGAACGCGCACCAACGGTCGACGTTTATGAGGCAATCGCCTATACGGCACCTGGTATCGTCGCGCACCAATCCGCGCTTAAAGGGGGAGAGCAATTGTCGATCCCAGACTTCGGCCGCAAGAAGTAGCCTTCGCCGGGCCCGTTTCTACTGAGGTCAAGGGCGTCGTCCTCAACGCACACGCGTCCTGGGTCCTGGGCGGCATGTTTCATGGGAAGGCCCTCATACGAATCGCCAGTATCGACATCTGGAATCTTGGCACCCACAACAACAAGAAAGTGACACACCATGGCGCGCTCGACCATTACCAACCGCAATCGATCTGACAGTGAGCGGACAAATCGGCGCCAATTCGCCCGCTCTCTCGGCGCGGGATTCGTTGCCACAACAGTGGCCATGGGAACACCGTCCATTGAGACTGCCTGCGCCAGTGATCGGTTCCAACCCTGGGTGAAGCGGGGCCGCATCATCACACCGGATTTTGTTGGAGAGAAATCCGCGCACGCCCTCTCAGCACCCTGCGTCGTCAAACTCAAAGATGGTCGACTTCGCATGTACTTCTGGACGGTCGGCCAGGGAGGCCATGCCCTGTTTGCCGCCGAGGCGTCGCCCGGCGCTCCGGTGCACTGGAAACTTATGAGCGACAAGCCCTTGCTGGCAGCCGACACCAGCGGCAACATCCGCAGTCAGGGCCCGAGTTTTCCTTGGGTCGTACCGCGTGACGACGCACCTTGGCTGATGTACTACTGCGCATGGGGCACGTGGGCACCGCCTGGTGAGCTCTCCAATCGGACCTCACTAGCAATCAGTGAAGACCAGGGCCGTTCCTGGAAAGTAATCAAAGAGCCGGTGTTGCCACTCGGTCCAGCCGGTTCCTTCGATGCGGGTATGACAGGATCTGTCTGTGTGTTACAACTCGCGCCCCACGACTATCGAATGTGGTACACCGCTGGCGAACGGTACGAGCTGATCGAGGGCAACAAACGCGGAATCGTACATCTTGGGTACGCCACGTCAATGGACGGTATTGAATGGCGTCGGGACCCGCATCCCTCGCTGTCGCCCAGGCTCAGCGGCGTTCGACCGTTTGAAGCCGTCGTTTCCAAACCCTGCGTCCTTAAGCTGAATGACACCTATCACATGTGGTTCAGCGTTTACCAGATGGAAGGCCGCGGCTATCGCCTTGGCTACGCACGGAGTCAGGATGGCGTGAACTGGCAGCGCGCAGTCGACAAGCAGATCCTGCCCCTGACGCCTGACGGGTTCGACTCCCTGAACCAGTCCTACCCCAACGTCATTGAGGTGGGCGAGGAATTGTGGATGTTCTACGTCGGCAACAATTTTGGTGCGACCGGCATCGGCTGGGCAAGCATGAAAAAGTCGGCATTGCGTTAATCGTTCGCTGCTCGCCCGTACGCCTCCACAGCGTCATGCTCTTAGTAGTGCTGGCCAGC
>PBOG01000160.1 GCA_002724245.1 Planctomycetaceae bacterium | reverse complement strand
CTTGTATGTCTCGCTCCGTGAGCAGGGCGGCAGTGTCGTCGGCCTCAGTACTGAAACCGGCGAGGCGGTCACTCCTGTGATGGCCGTCCAGAATCGGCTGGATCAAGTATTTAGCGTTGGTTCCAAGGTCGACGGCCAGATTCGCGTCTTGCTGGACGATCCGCAGACCCGTCAGCTGCTCTTCTGGGATGGCGAAACGGGCCAGCCGATCGCGCTGCCCCGTGCTGCCCAGGTGCCTGTTCAGAAAGGAACATACGGGTTCAGCCCCGACCACCGCTATGCCTACGCCGCCTATGCCGACAAGACGGTCTCGGTCTGGAACAGCGGTGACGGTTCACCTGTGGTGGCGGCCGGAGCGCACGGGCTGTCGGTGGCTGGAATCGACATGACGCCAGATTCGAAATGGATCGTGATGGCATCGCAGGTGGACCAGGCGATCGCCTGGCTGCCTGTGGCAACCAAAGAAAACGCCAAAGAAAACGCCAAAGAAAACGCCAAAGAAAACGCCAAAGAAAACGCCAAAGAAAACAAGGTACAGCGGGTCGACGTCGGTTTTCCGCTGAAGAACTTCTATTTCCATCCGCAGAAACCATTGGTGTTGGTGGTGGGACGCACGGTAGAAGCGGGACAGGTCAAGGTGGTCAATCTGGAAACTGCGGAAATCGTGACGTCGATTACCCAGGAAGAACTTTCTGGTTCCAACAACCGTGCTATGGACGCCTTTAAGTTTCTCGGGCGCCGGCGGCGGGTGCAAAGCCTGGGGTTATCTCGGGTGTTGGGCCGCTGGCTCTTGGGAATGGTCAGCCATGAGCGTCGTCAGTTTGGCGTTTGGGATCTGGCTTCCGGGAAAGAAATCAGGCGATTTCATTTTGAGGACTCCCCCCTGCAGTCTATTGGCTTCACGTCCGACGGTGGTCGGGTCTACTCGACCCATGACGACAACGCGCTGCGAATCTGGGACCTGTTTTCGGGACGACCTCTGGCCGAACCGATTGAACATCCCTGGGTGCCTGGGGTGGAAGTGACTGACGATGGTGAAAAACTGATTACCACCAACGTGGGTGACATGTCGGTCCGCGTTTACAGTTCGCGAAACGGTGAATTGCTGGTGGAGCCGCGGCCCGCTCCGGACGTGTTCTCAAACAATTTTGAGCAATTGAAGGATCGCAATCAGATTATCAACGGCGCGGTAATGTTCGTTGGTATCGACGGCGTCATGCAGCAAACGGAGGGGCGATTGGTACGCTGGTCGAGTCAGCCAAGGTCTGGACGCGTGCTTGAGCATGAAATGAATGGCTTGACGGTGGGCGAGTTCAGTCCTGACGGAAAACAGGTGGTGATCGGGTCGCAGGGAGACTCGATGGCCAAGATCTGGGATCTCGAAAGCGGTAAGATCGTCTATTCTTTTCGGCAAGTGTCGGGTGTCAGTCAGGCCAGGTTTAGTCCTGACGGCAAACGGCTGCTTACCGGGTCGCCCGACCAGATGCTTCGCATCTGGGATCTGAACACAGGAAAGCTCTCACTGGAGATCGACGGCGAACGGGCAGCAAACGCCAGGTTCAATTCCCAGGGGAATCGCATTGTTGTTTCCTCGCCTCAGGGCGCGGTGGGGATCTGGGATGCCGAGTCCGGTTTCCCCCTCTTTGGGCCGGTTCCGATGGGAGGTTCCGGTGAGTTCTTGCCCGACGGACGCCGGGTCCTGGTAGCAAGCAGAGATGGTGCGGTGCGGGTGATTGATTCGGAAACAGGTCAGGTCCAGACGCTCGAGGACCGACACAATAGCGGATTGAGGGGCGTGACCATTAGTCCCCAGGGTACGCATTTCGTGACCAGTGCGTTTTCCGACACGGTACGTGTCTGGGATGCTGAGACCCTCAAACCGGTCTTGACGCTGGACAAGGTCGAGGATTACCTGGCGACGGCGTTCCATCCGGGGGGAGATCTGTTTGCAGTCAACATTGCAGCCAATGCAAAGTGGCAAGTTGGAACCATTGAAGTTAGGAACTGGCGGACCGGGAAGCGTGTCCTGGAACCGTTGCAGTGCGAAGGGCAGATTTACGGCACCGCGCTGCAATTCAGCGCAGATGGACGATTTCTGGCCGGTGGCACCGTTGACGGGCTGCTCAGTCTCTGGGAGACGACGACCGGCAAGCGAATGTTCCGCGGACGGGTACACGCGAAACAGATCAGTTCGCTCGCTTTCAGTCCCGACAGTCGTCGCCTGCTTTCCACTTCTGCGGATGGCAGGGCGTATGTCATCGACCTTCCTCCGGTGGACGATGCGATTCCGACCTGGTTGGCCGACCTGGCCGAAGTGGTGGCTGGCAAACGGATCAGTGACACGGGTGCTCTGGAGGATGTCGATCGAGCGGGACTGGCGGCGCTGCAGCAGCGGATTGCCGCGGCACCCCAGGAGAACAGCTACACGCAGTGGGCCCAGTGGTTCCTGGCTGATCCGGCGGAACGGCGGGCGGCGCCGGATGTCAACCTGTCGATGCGGGATTATCTCGAAATCCGGTCACGAGGTCAGACGTTGCGGGAACAGTACGATGCTTTCCAGTACGATCCCAATAACGGCTTGATTTCCTGCCGCATCGGTTACCTGCTGGCGACCTCCCCGCGACGCAAGGATCTCGATCCACACGCGCGGGCACACTGGGATGCGATGGCCCTCTGGTACGGCGAGCAGGGGACCGAGCTATCAGAGGAGTTAGGGGAGGCCTGGGCCCTGCGGGCGGCCGTGCAGCAGATTGTCAGCGCACCGGCGGGCGAGACGATCGCCCGGGCGCTCGAATTGGATCCGGAAAACCCCATCGCTCAGTTTGTGTACGCTTTTCAGCTCGAATTGGATGGAAAGTCTGATCAAGCCTATCAGGCCTTCTCCAAGGCCGTCGGACTGTTGCCGGAGAATCGCTTTTCGCTCGATTGGAACAACGACAAACCGTTCTTGATCGGTACACTACGGAGGATCCTCGATCAGGAGGAACGAAACCCACTGACCCTGGCACGAGCCGGTCGAGGACGCCTGCTGGAAGCAACCGATACGGTCCAGCGGCGCCGGGTGGAAGCCGAGTGGCTGACGCGCCTCGCCACGGAGTTGGCACCCGAAGACACCCAGGTGTGGCAGTTGCGGGGACAGGTGCTGGCTTCGCTGGAACGACACGATGAAGCGTTCGCGTCGCTGCAAAAGTCAGCAGAACTCGATACTAAGGGCCAGCCAGACTGGCACCAACTGGGAAAAATGATACTCGCCTATAGTGGACAATTGATCGATTTGAAACAGGACAAGGAAGCGGACGCTTACCTCCTGAAGTACGGGATCCCTCCACGCGATGAGAAGGCGACGGCAGATCAGGTCGATCTAAGCGAGTACTATAACCACACCCTGTTTGAAGAGCCTTATCGTCAGGTTGGCAAAAAGAACAACGCGAGTTGGGCCTGGCAGCGATTGCCTGTTGGTCTGGTCCGTTTGAACGATGTGTTGTTCGACGTGCGGGGTATGATTCGACTGTCGGGGCAGGTCACCGCTGGACGCGAGTATGCACGGCCATTGCCGGTTTCAGTCAAAGGGATCGCGGTCAATCGACAGGCGACCTGGCTTCATTTTCTGCATACAGTTGCTGGGCTCGGAGTTGTTCCGGATGATGATGAAGTTGGGTATTACCAGCTGCACTACGCCGATGGTGAGACACGGCGACTGCCGATTCGGTATGGCCGGGATGTTGTCATCTTTAAAGACAATGAGTTTGCGACCCCTACGTATGGCGTGCTGGCTTGGGAGGAGGGCAAGTACCAAGGCCATAAGGCGCTGTACCAGAGCAGTTGGGAGAATCCACGCCCGCAGGTGATGGTCACGGGGGTCGATTTTGTGACGACGAATGCGCGGCCGGCGCCCTTGCTGGTCGCGATGAGCGTCGAATCCGCCGCTGGCAGTTCTGCGGTGCCTCCTGAGGAGCTCTCCCAGCGGGCGCTGCACCGGGCCGTCTATACACAAGGCCAGACGGAGGTCACTCAGAACGCGGTGGAACAGGAATCACTTCGAGCGCTGGAAGCGAAACCGGCGAACGCCGTCATCATGTACCGACGGGCCGAAGTGCTGCTGGCAATCGGTAAAATCGAGGAGTCTCTGGCACTGGTGAAGCGTCTGCGCTCAGAGCATCCGCAACACCCAGGGTATCGGCTGCTGCAGGGGCGGGGCGAGTGGCAACTCGGCAACCAGGAGGCAGCGGCCGAGACACTTAGACTGCCGGCCGGAGAGGTCGCGGTTCATGATGTGTTGACACGTACCGATTACGTTCTTCAGGAGCGTTTGCACAAGGCTGTGCTGAAAGAGTTGGGGCCAGAGAAGGGCCGTGCCTTTGTGGTGGCGATGCACGTTCCGCCACGAGATCCGGATTTGCCTCCGGAAGTGGTCGATTTGACGCGTTACTATAACGCGACGTTGACCGAGTCCTGGTACACCCACAACCGGGCCTGGGGGCCGCTTGGCGACATTTACCGGACATTGCGACCGGGGCCCCGCATGATTCAGGGCCTGCAGTTCGATCTTCGCGGCATTGCGCAGGTGAACGACCCTAACCAGCATATCTTGAGCACACGTTTCCCGCTTCAGATTGAAGGGATTGAGGTGGGGGTGATTGGGAATCAGCTCCACTTCCTGCATGCGGCGGTCAATAATGGTTTGGACAACGCTCCCGCTGCGCTTTATCGGATCCATTTGGAAGATGGCACCGTGCACGAGTACATCGCGCGGTGGAAACGCGATGTCGGGTTGCCATGGGCAGCACGCAATTCAGCGCAAACCACGAACGTGGCCTGGCGAGCCGAGCGTGCGACCGCCTTTGGTAACGCTACGGATGCCGTGTTGCATTTGTCGACATGGACCAACCCGACGCCAGAAGTGAAGATCATGAGTGTTGACCTGGCGGTTGGAGGTGCGAAGCCACAGCCATTTCTGGTGGCGTTGACTGCCGAGTCGTACGAAGAACAATTGGCCAGCGAGCCGGGAGAAGCGCGGCGGTTATCCGAACTGGCGTTATACAAATCCGAGATGCGGCAAGGCGGTTCCCGAGAGTTGTTCCAGTACATTGTCCAGCTGCTGACCAAGGCAATGGGGGATGCGCCCAACGACGCGGTCGTCCAGCGGAACGCAGCTGAAGTGGCGATGCGTCTGGGAGATGGCGAGAACGCCCTGGCAGCTGTTGACCGGGCGCTGGAACTGGACGCGGCATCCAGTTTGAACTGGGAAACGCGTGGGCGGATTCTGACGAAACTAAAACGGTTCTCGGAAGCGCGGCAGGCAAAAACAAAGACGCGGGCGGCCCAGTTGCGGGAACTCATTCCGGACCGCGCTGAGTCAACGCCTCAGCAGTTGATCGATTTGAGTCAACACTACAATGTGGCGTTGACCGAAAATCCACATGAAACGTTGCGTAAAATGAGCAACCTGAACGAGACGTTTGCTGAAATGCCCCGTGGTGTGACAGCGTTCGGCGGTGTGGACTTTGATGTGCGTGGGATTGTCCAGCTGCATGGCAAGCAGACGCTGTTGCGGCCGATGCGGGCTGAGTTGAAGGAACGCGTCGCGAGCATCGAAGTGGGCCAGGCTGCGAAAAGACTGCGTTTGTTGCACGGTAGCGGGTGGGCAAATTCGATCCCGCACGGCACGATCGTCTGTAAGGTGACGGTCCATTACCAGGATGGTGAGACGACCGAGGTCCCGATTCGCGCCGGCGTCCATGTTCGCGACTGGTTCCTCTCCAACTGGGGGCGGCGCCAGGTGAGTGACGGTGAGCTGGTGTGGGTGCAGGCGAGTCGAGAAGTCAGTCAACGCGAGATCGGCGTCTATTTAATGACCTGGGAAAATCCACGTCCGGAACAGGTGATTCAATCGCTTGATTACGAGAGTACGATGACCGATGCAGCCCCTTTCCTATTGGGGATAACGGTTGAAGGTGAGCCTGCGGGGGGCGAATAGACAAGGATGGTGCGGAAACAGTCAGGATGTTCCACGCCTGGCAAAATGCGCGGCAAGTTTGGGACAGGATCACGGGGTGCTGGAAATTGAGGGGACCGATGAATTGGTTTCGTGTTGTCTGTGTGGTTGTCTGTTTGAGTGTGGCACCTGACGCACGGGCGGAGTCACCGCAGGGGTGGCGGCGCAACGGTAGTGGCGTGTATCCGAATACGGATCCGCCGCTCGAGTGGTCGGTCGACAACAATGTGCTGTGGAAGGCCCCCATGCCTGCCCGCAGCAATGCGTTGCCCGTGCTGACGGGGGACCGGATTTTTGTCTGTGCCGAGCCGTTTACCCTGATTTGCCTGGATGCGGAGGACGGTCGCGAGCGTTGGCGTCGGCAAAACGACTTCAAAACACTGACGGATCCCTCCCGCTGGAAAGTGATTGCGGCTGAACTGGCCAAAGCGAAGGTGATCTGGGAACAGGTGGCTGAGTATGAGAAAGAAGTGGAACGTTTGCAGAAGATTCTGGAGGACCGAGACGATCCAGAGGCCGAAGCTCAGCTGGAGCAACTACACGAGCAAATCGATCAGGAAAACGAGAAACTTGCGGCGTTTCCTTTAGCGGTTCGTTATCGTTTACCCATTACGCAGCCTCAGTACAACGGATACACGACCGCGACACCGGTTACCGACGGCAAGCATATCTGGGCGGTGTTTGGAAATCGCGCTGTGGTTTGCTATGACCTGGAGGGAGTTCGCGTCTGGTCACGAGTTCTGCCCGACCTGCCTCAAGCGATGTGGGGGCATTCGTCGTCGCCTCTCCTGGTGGAGGGTAAGTTGATCATCAACATCGACGCGACGACGGCGTTGGATGCGGCGACGGGAGAAATCGTATGGCGTGCCAAGTACGGCCAGTCCTGGGGTTCCGGAGTGCGGACGCAACTGGGGGGGGATGCGGCGGTTCTGCTGGCCAACGGGCGGTGGTTGCGGGCGCGCGACGGACGGATTATGGCACGTGTGCCACCCTTGGCGGATGCTTCACCGGTCGTGGTGGGTGATACGGCCTACTATGTTGGGATCAATGCCGTTGCGTATGCGTTGCCAGAGCGCGCTCTGGATCGGCTAGAACTTAAGGAACGCTGGACGGCCAGGCCGAAAGGATCACGGTTTTATGCTTCGCCTGTCGTGTACGATGGGTTGATCTACACCGTCTCCACGCAGCATGTGTTGACGGTCCTCGACGCGCGGACGGGGGCCCAGGTCTATGCGCGGCGTTTGAAGCTCGGCAGCGAGCCGGTCTGGGCCAGTTTGTGTGTCGCCGGTGACTGCGTTTATATCTCCAGTCGTGATGGAGTTACGGTCGTCTTGGCGGCGGGGAAAAAGTATCGCGAGTTGGCTCGCAATGAATTGGAGTATTTTATTGCCACACCGGTGTTCACTGGAAATCGCATGTACGTTCGAACCAGTGATTATCTCTACTGCATCGGCGGTGGTGCGGAGAGCCGTTGAAAGCAGGTAGTTCGCTTCTGGCGGCCTTGTTGATATCGCAGGTCAAGGGGAGCGAGCGTGTTTCTCGAAGCGGGTGTCGATGGCCACCGGTGAGTCTCTTTCGACCTATGCCAGCATCGTCTTGATGTTGATTCACATGACCGTCGGGGCGAGCGGTTTTATCGCGCTGGTTTTGACGGTGTTGTGGTCTCTTGGGAGCCGACGCAGTTGGCCGCTGCGTGCGATTGGCTGGCTCACGCTGCTCCTTCTGTTTGCTGCCACCGGTGCCGGCGAAGTTGTCGTCTTTTGTATTGCGTTTTCACTATGGCTGGTGATTCTGGTCAATAGTGCGGAGCGTCTGGCTGGTTGGTGCGGCGGCGCATTTCTGCCAGTCGAGTGGGCCCCTCGGTCATGGGGCCTGGCCCGTTTTCGAGTTGTCGACTTGTTTTGGTTTACGGCTTTGTGCGGCGGCGTATTTGCGGTGATTGCGGCAATTGTGCGGCAGGAAACGCATGTGTCTTGGGCGCGGACAGTGCTGGCCAGCGGCGCTGCCGCTTTGGCAGCTACCGCGGTCACTGGATGTGCGCTGCGACGTTTGCAGCCCGGAGAGACGAAGCGGTTCCTTTGGCTGGCTGCGACCTTAGCGGTGGCCGCAGTAAGTGCTTTCGTCTGGACCGTTGCCGATCCCTGGGACATGGCCCGCGGCAGGGTGCTGTTTCCGACGCTAGGTTACTTCACGGTCCTGGTGGCTTTGATGTTGTACCTGCTGGTTGGCTGTCGGTGCGGTTGGATTGACAGGCGGGGTCAGGCAGCCATGCGCTGGCACCGCCTGCCGAGATTGTTCTGCGGGACGGTCCTGATCCTGTCGTGTACGTTAACCATCAATGTGTATTGGAGAATGGTGACACCGCCAGCTACGGAGGTTACCCCATCGCTGGTAGACAATGCCTATCAGGAATTGGGCGAATTGACGGTCAACTTTCGGACAGACAACATTCCGCAGGTCGAGACGGCTACGAAAGCCGAGCTGCGCGCGTTTGCCCGGCGGTTGGGGCCGCTGCTGGAAAAAACGCGTGTCCTCTTGCGGCGACCGTTTCAGATCCCCGTAGGGTACTCGCGAGAGTCAAAATACGCCCGGCACGCACAACTGTCTCGATTTACCCTGCTGGCACTGGCATTCGATGTCGAAGCAGAACTCGCCCTGGAGGATGGGGATCCGGACCAGGCTGCCCAATACGCTCTGGATTGTATCCTGCTGGGGTACCGCGCGGCGCGTGGCGGGCTGACTTCTGACTGGTACTATGGACGCGCGATGGAGCGGATTGGGATCGATCGGTTCCGGAGCTGTCGCGGGCGGCTCGATGCGAAACGGTGCCGTATGCTGGTCAAGCGGCTGCTGACGGTTGACTCCGAACGGGAGTCTTTCGAGGAAGCGATTGTCAGGAATGGTCTGTGGCGACAGCAGGTAGACGGATGGCGCGGTCGCTACCAGGCAATCGCGTCGCAATTGGCTGGGATTCGCCGCTGGTCCATTCCCCTCGAAGTGGCGCGCTGGAATGATTCACTGTTTCGACTTTTGATTGTGGACTTAGCAGTGCGCGCATTTGCATTGGAAAAACAGTCATACCCGGAGGATTTGCGACAGTTGGTTCCCGACTTGCTTGACAGAATGCCGACAGATCCTTGCAGCGGACGCCCTCTGGTCTACCGGCGACTTCCTGACAGTTACGTGCTCTACGGAGTGGGGCTTGATGGGCGGGACAATGGGGGAGATCTGGTGCCTTTGCGAGAGATGTACCGGCAACGCGGTGACTTGTTTCTCGATTTTCCGGAAGCACGCTGACGGCAGTGGGTACCGGCGGGCAGCATGGCCAGGGTATCAGCTGACCTTCTTGGTTCGTCGCCTGGAAGGCAGGGACCGATTAACGATCCAGGACCGCGGTCTGCAATTCAGTGGCTGGATTGTGGCAAAGCGGGTTTAATTGATCCCGGATCGGGACCCGATCTATAATCTGCAATGACGGGATTGGCAGGATGTTATCAGACGCGTTGGCACTTGTGTGAGAGTTCATGGTCGCGCAAGACGCTGCTGCGCTCGAAAGGAGATGGTGTGATGCTGCAACTGACTACAGGGCGTCCGGTAACCCATTGCGATCGTGTTCCCCGTCGCGAACTACTCCGCGCTGGGGCGGTCGGGTTTGGTGGGATGACGCTGCCGGGTCTGTTGCGGTTGCAGGCTGCCGGAGTGAATCCGACGCGACGCATTGACTCCGTGATCCTCCTCTACCTTTCTGGGGGGCCCTCACAATTGGACATGTGGGATATGAAACCTCATGCGCCGGAGGAGATACGTGGAACCTTTCAGGAGGTACCCACGAATGTACCGGGAATACGGATCAGTGAGCACATGCCAAGGATGGCGACGTTGGCCGATCAGTACACGATTGTGCGTTCGATGTCGCACAACGAAGGAGACCATATTCGTGGTGGATATTGGGTGATGACCGGCGGCAGGTTGACCAGACCGATTGTACAGGCTTCGGGTATGAAACGAGAGGATCGGCCGCACATCGGTTCTGCGCTTGATTATTTAATGGGGGCCAGCGGGAGTCTGCCGTCCTTTGCCGTGGTGCCGGAGTTTACCTCGCCGGTCGGCGTTCCTCGCCCCGGACAATATGCGGGATTTCTCGGGCCGGGTTATGACCCATACTTGATTGACAGTGATCCCAATTTGGCCGGCTACGATCCTGGGCCGCTGCGTGCTACCGAGTCGTTGCGTGGTATTCGGTTGTCTGGCCGCCAGTCTCTGCTGCAGCAGATAGACCGTCGTTTGAGAGTGGCTGAGTCTGCTTCCGTCGACTCCCTGGATGCATACAAACAGCGCGCTTTCGACATGATTTCCTCGCCCCGCGCACAGCGTGCGTTCGATATCGCGGCTGAGCCGACACGGACACGGGATCGTTACGGACGCCATGTTTTTGGCCAGTCGGCACTGGTCGCTCGGCGTCTGGTCGAAGCGGGAGTCCGGCTGGTTCAGGTAAACTTTATTCGACATGACAACGGAAAAGGCGGCCAAGGGTATGACAGTCATTCGGTGCCGCCGAGTCCACCCCATTTGGAATGGGCGAAAAAAGAACTGCTGCCACCGACCGATGCAGCCTTCGCGGCATTGGTTGAGGACCTTGCCGAACGGGATATGTTAGAGCGAACATTAGTTGTCTTGATGGGCGAATTTGGACGTACCCCTCGAATCAACAAGAATGGTGGCCGCGACCACTGGCCACAATGTTACAGCCTGGTGCTGGCCGGTGGCGGGGTTGGCGGGGGACGGACCTACGGCGCGTCGGACAAGTTGGCAGCTTATCCGACGTCTGATCCACTGAGTCCAGATGATCTGCTCGCCACCATGTATTCCTTGCTGGGAGTCGACCCCCATTCGGAGATCAAAGATCCCCAGGGGCGACCGCATCGCCTCACCGAAGGACAGCCTCGCTGGGCATTGCTTGGGTAGGGCAGGTGGCTGTGAAAGACCCGCTCCTGGAACTGCCGTTGATGGGTGGACCGTTTGCTGTTCAAGGTGTCTTGGGCTGCTGAGCGTGCCACGGGAGACGGTTGGACGACGGTAGACGGGGGTGGGACGAGGAGAATGCCGCTGGCCAGATGAAGTCATTTCGATTCAATAGGACAAAATTATGATGCACAGGAATGCGAAAACGTTGGTGTCTGTCCTTGTGGCGCTCTTCACTGGTAGTGCTGCGATCCCGGGCCATTCCCAAGAGAAAGCGAAAAGGGACGGCCCGATTCAAGTCGCGGTACTCGTTTTCCCCGGCGTGGAACTGCTCGATTTTGCTGGGCCTGCAGAGGTGTTTATTGTCAGTGACTACGGCAAAGCATTTCGCGTCTTTACGGTAGCTGCCTCGACCGGAATTTGTCGGACGATGGGGAATATTGGCATCAAACCCGACTATCGCTATGACAACGCACCACCCGCTGATGTGGTCGTTGTTCCCGGTGGGGCGACGCAAAACGTCGATCGGGCGGGCGTGAAATGGTTGCAGGAGAGTAGCCGCCGGGCCCGTATCACGATGTCTGTGTGTATGGGGGCATTTCTGATGGCCCGTGCTGGGCTGCTCAATGGAGTCGAGGCGACGACCCACAGCTGGGGATTGGCCAGTCTCAAGTCGGCGGCGCCCACTTGCAAGGTGGTGGATGATCGACGATTTGTCGATGCGGGACGGGTGATTACCACTGCGGGGGTCACTGCGGGGATAGATGGCGCGCTCCATGTGGTAGAACGTCTGCTGGGGAAGCCAGCAGCAAAGTGGACGGCGCAGGAGTGGATGGAGTATCGGCGCAGTGGTGGAGTCAAACCCGAACGTGGTAAGTCAGGTTCCCTAAAGAAGTAATGTGGGGCTGCCGTGCATTTCGAACTGTTCAGGTTGGAAGTCTGGTGACTGCCGCTGGGCCGGTGACCGTGTGATTCGCAGATCGGCGCCGTCCGGTTGTAGGGGTTACGTTGGTGTGCCTGCTAACATCCCGAATGCGCGGCCTGAAACTGCGGTAAAGTTGGCTGTTAGCAACAAGTTGGCTTTTCGATCAGGCCGATTTTCTAGACAAGGGTAAGAAGGGAATTGTCGGAGTTTTGGAGATTCTTGGATGGTCACAGACGCAGGCCGGATGTTACGAATCGTTCTCGGCGTGTTCTTTGGGGTAGTTGGCATTGCCCACGCTCAGGACTTGCCCATCGCGTTTCAGTCGCCCAGCGATACGGAGGAGGAAGCCGAGACGCTGCGCGTGATTGATCAGCGGGAGCTCGGTAATCTGCTGCAGTGGAGTCGGAATCCCAGTTATGCGGGTGGCCCAGATCTCTCTGAACCCTTGGTTTCCGATCGGCCGGATTTCACAGAAGCCAGTTCGACGGTGGGACGTGGGGTGTCGCAGTACGAGGTCGGTTACACCTATACGTACGATGTGGATGGCGGTACGCGCGTCCGCTCACAGAGCATCGGGGAACCGCTTCTTCGGCGTGGCATGTTTGCGGATTGGTTCGAGTTGAGAGTGGGGCTTTTTCCCGTAAATGAACGCGTTCGTGAAAATGGGTCGTCGCGGACAACGATCGGGACGGAAGATCTTTATTTAGGCGCCAAGCTGGGCATTACACCGCAGGACGGGATGTTGCCGGAAATGGCACTGATTCCGCAGATGACGGTGCCCACGGGAAGTGAAGATTTTAGCGCCGGCGAGGTCTTGCCCGGCGCGTTGTGGGCTTACAGCTGGGAACTGGAAAGCGGGTGTGAAATCTCGGCGAATACGCAGGTGAATCGGGCCATCGACGACCTTTCGGCACGCACCTACTGGGAACTGGCACAATCCGTGGCCATTGGATTCGACCTGGTGGGCCGCTTTGGGGGATACACCGAGTGGTATGCAATGTTTCCCAGCAGTAGTGAATCCGCCCAGGTCGAGCATTACTTTAATGGCGGGATCACGTACCTTTGCCACAAAGATCTTCAGCTCGATTTCCGGGCTGGAACTGGACTCTCAGAAAGCTCTGACGACTTCTTCCTGGGCATTGGGTTTGTTGCCCGGTTTCCTTAAAACCGCGTCCCTCGTAGCGTACCGGTGCAATTTTACTCCGGCGCGGATTTGGATGCGTAGAGCTGTGCTAGTTTCAGCAGGTACTGTTCTAATTCTGCGTAATAGGCATCTTCCTGTAGCTGAGACTTCTTGAGGCGTATTGCTTCGATGGCGGCCAGCCATTGATTGCGTTGGGTGCGTTCTTCGGTGGAGAGGCTTGCCTCGGCAAGGCTGCGAATCAAATGACGCTGGTTGGCGACGGTTCCGTCAGCGGTAGTTCCGGCTTTGGGTTGCTTGACGGCACGTACTCCCTGATACCAGTCCGGCGGTGTTCCCCGGGAATCGCCATTATCGTCGAGAAGGGGATGTTCCGTTTCCAGACGCGCGTCCTCGGCGTAGAACTCTCTGACACCAGCCGCTGCGGCCAGATAGGCTTCGAGAACTGAAATCTGCCCGTTTTTGTCCAGATCGGATTTGGGGTCCAATAAGGCGCGAGAGAAGTAATCACCAAACCTGGCAAAGTTCTGTTCAAAGCCGCTTCGGGTTGCGGTGACAATGACGCGGTTGGCTCCCGAGAGGCGAGCGAGGAACGGGCCGCTGGCTGAAGTGCAGTTGATTACGACCAGCGGGCGTTGGCTGGCTTGTAGCCATTTACCGAGTTGCAACGCAGTGAAATCCGGCCCGCGAGTATTGAATCTCGCTTCCTGACCGTCGAACGTGCCATGGCCGATCAGAATCAACCAGAGTGGTTCACCACCCAGAGAAACGTGTTTGGCCAGGGTTTGTTGCAGCTGATCTCGATCGGATATTGAGGGGGAACTATCCTGCCCGACAATCACCAGTTCGGCCTTCGATTTCGCTGCAATTTCCGTCCAGCGTCCTGTCCATGTCTTGAATTGTTCACCGTATTCAGGCGTGCCCGACGCTCCGAGGACGACCACGATGGTCGGTCTCGCCGCGTCATTGGCAAGTGTCATTGCACCAAGCAGAAGTAATGTGTTTATCATCGGTTCAGAGGTTTGTGGTGTCGTTACAAACGGCTGTCGATAGATGGGCTGAACGGTAATTAGCGCAATCCGGACCAGCGTCGCAAACTCCATTCTCCCGTCAGGCAAATGATGCTGACTGCCAGGACAAGCCAGTGATTCCAGAGCGGGTCAATGTGGCGGCGTTGGATCGGCGCTTCACGGCGCTGCAGGCTTTGCGAAAAGGTCTGCAGGTCTTCAGCTCGTACCATTTCACCTCCAGTTTGCGCTGCGAGATCTTCCAGCAGACGTCGGTTTGGTGTCAGGCTGCGCAATTCATCGGGTGCCGGCTCGGCGGTCCAGCCGACTTCGCGCTCGCCGACGCGACGCTGGTCGGATGCATTGACGGTCACTTGTGCGCGGTAGGCTCCTGGCTTGCGGGGTACGTGTGTTGCGCGATAGACACCGGCTTGCTCGTCGCTGGCTGCGGCAGTGAGGAGCAAGGGGTTGCCATCAGGATCAGTGACGCGCACTTGGACACTCGCGTTGTCCAGGGGGAGGAACTTCTTATCGCGTACACGGACCGTCAGTTCTACTCCCTGGTGGGGATCTTCGGTCATTTTTCGCGTTTCCAGTTCAATACGTTGTCCTACGTCGGCCACCAGCCAACGCAGCATTTGTCGCCACGCTTTTTCAAGATCGCTTTCTTTGGCCGGTTCTTTGCGTTCCATCGCCCAACGCCACATGTCCCCGATCAAAAGTGCCGAAACCCGGCCTTTCCCAAAACGTTGCGTAACCAGGGCGGGTCGAGGTTCACCGTCTTCCTGGGTTACTGTGGCTAGGACGGCCGCGCCAGGCTTGATGCCTTGAACCCGGTTGACGGTTTCGAAATCCGGCATCTCGGCCAGGCGGACTCTTTCGTCTGGTTCGTTGTCGCGGACACGGACCCAGGGCTGCAGCCAGCCTTCACGTGTCAAGGCAAGACGAAACCGCTGATTTGACACCGCTGCGGGTTGACCTGTGAGATAGACGGGCAGGAATTCGCCAATGGGGGTGCGGCGGTAGTTGCCTTCAACAAAGGAGTCATAACCGCCTAGCATCAGGAACCCACCCCCCCGTTCGCTAACAAAGCTCTGGAGTAGCAGCATTTGGTCCTGGGTGAAGAACGATGCCTCGAGGTCATCCAGGATCACGGCATGGTAGGAAAAAAGGTCCTCTGCGGATTTCGGGAATCCGCCACGCAGCTCATCTGCGTCACGCGTCCCGAGTCGTAACAACACCGGTTCGTCGTACTGTTCGACGGTTTCATCCCGGTCGTTTCCAAATCCACGGAAAAGCGGATTAGTGCTTTCCCCACGCCGGCTGCGAAATTCAAATTTGGGTTCTCGTTTGGCAATTCGGATCAGGCCAATAAGCTGCACCTCGGTCTCTTCGCGGGCTGCGCGTCGCAGGAATTTGAATTCCCAATTGGGCCGTCCAGAGATGTAAAGGATACGGAAGGGGCCACCACCACGATCCACAATGGCGAGGCGTTGGTTGTTCTTTTGGGTCGCCTCCTCGAGGGTGGCTGCGAGCGTACGTTCTTCTCCAGATGCCTCATCATCGTCTTCTGGGGAAGGCACGTCTGTGGCCACGTGAGCCCGAACTCGATAGAAACTGATGCCGCCGGTCTCCGGTTGCAATTGAAATCTTGTGAGTCGTGGTTCGCCTTGCTGCCTGGCATCAGCAGGGGGAGATTGTAGCTGTTCGCTGACCACATTTCCGTTTTCGTCCAGCAGTTGGACCGCAACGTCCTCGTTGTCGTAGCCGTGGGCCTCGATCTCGGCGGTGACCGTTACTGGGGCGGCTTCAAAATTTGTCTGGCTGACGGCTACGCGTGAGACGCTGATATCCCGGGCCGGTGCTTCCCGTCCGATCACGACGGGATAGATGGGAGCCAGGTCTGTGGCTGCTGCAGCGACTTGGGTAGCATCTGTGGCATTTCCGTCTGTCAGCAGCAAAATTCCAGCGAGCGGGCGATCGCGATAACGAGTGGAGATAGTCTGGAGTGCACTGCCCAGAGATGAAGCAACTCCTTGAAATGTCAATTCTGAAAAGTCGCTAACTGCCTTCAGACGAGTGTCAAATTGGAAACGGCGTAGATCGAAATCCTCATCCAGAGTCTCCAGCCATGGTCGGTCGGTCTCTAGCAAGGCACGGACACGGTCTGCACGGTCGGCGGTACTGCCTGCATCACGGACCTGCAGGCTCTGGCTGTTGTCAGCAACCACCAGAAACACGTTGGCGCCGCTCTCGGGCTGAAGTGAGGTGCACGACGGCTCCAGCAGGCACCCTAGCAAGGTGAGGTAAGCGATTGTGCGTAATGCGATCGCGCTGCCGCGGATACGCGGTATGCTGGGTATCCGGCGCCAAGAGAGGAACAGGACGAGAAATCCAATCGCTGCCAGTCCGGCGGTTGTTCCATAGACCCAGGCAGGCGCACCCCAGATCAATTCCGTTGCGCTCATTGCCCGCTCCCCAACCGTTGGTAGTATTCGCGGACACGTTCTGAGAAACGCGGTGGCACTGGATCTCGATCAAGGGGGACTTGGGCGTCCTTGGACTCAAGACGCAGGAGTTCATTCTTGATTTGATCCTGCAGCTCGACAAGGGGTTCGAGAATCGAGATGCGGATCTTGTCCCAGTCCGGTTCGCGGGCGTGTCTTTTCAGGTCGATGCGTACCGAGCGTGCACGTTCACGGATTTGAGTCGCCTGGGAACGCAGGTCGGGCGCGTCTACCATCTCCTCGACGTCGCGAAGCCGGTCGGACCACTCGCGGAAATCGCCGCCAGTCAACGGAGCCGCGTTGCGCAAGCGGCCTTCAATGAAATCCTGGAACTGTCCCAGGCCACGCTCGTCACTTTGACGCGCTCTGCCTTGTTGTGGTTGACCCTGTTGTGGTTGTCCCTGTTGTGGTTGTCCCTGTTGTGGTTGTCCCTGTTGTGGTTGTCCCTGTTGTGGTTGTCCCTGTTGTG
>PBOG01000159.1 GCA_002724245.1 Planctomycetaceae bacterium | reverse complement strand
GTCAGGTGTACGGTAAGACGGACCGGCACGCATCGTATGTGACCAGTAATCCGATTCGACCCGAAGAACTGTCCGCTACGATCTATCATGCTTTGGACATTCCGCTCAACGAGCCGCAGAACAACACAGGCATCTCACGTCCCCTTACCACGGGTAAGCCCGTGATGGAACTGTTCGGGTAGTGGTGACCTGGCGTGGCGTTGTGGCAAGATACCGATCTATCAGTGCGTGGCCTGGCGTACTGCCTCCCCAGGTGTACGTCGAAGCAGACGAGTTACCAATCCATACGTGACTTCGAGGGAGGCACACGGAATCCGTCCACAACCGGTCACCAGCATGCCGCTGGAAACGGTGAGGCAGGACTCGTGGCACGCCATTTCTGGCGTGGGGTCTGGAGAGGGTACGCCGACCAGTAAACCACCCGTAAACCAGGCCCAGAGCCGCCACGCAGCATCTGCGGAACGCCAGCAGGAAGGAAACCCGTAACCATTGTCTCTGCGGCGCGGATCTGATTGCCGGGTCAGGAGAACGATTTTCTGCCATTCCAGCTGCTTTGTGAGAAATGTCAGGGTCCTGCCGGGGCATGCAGAGACACCAGGTTCGGTGTCTCTGGCGCATCAGGTACGATGCACCACTGTTGCCTGGCTGCCAGAAAGGTACCCGTTGAACCTCAACCTATGAGACGCGTTATGACTCGACCCTCTATTGTTGGCTTGACTGCTTTGTATTGGTTTTCCTTGCTCACGCCGCCATGGGTTCCGCAGACTGAAGCTGCGTCACCGTCACCGATCAAGGTATTTCTGTTGGCGGGGCAATCCAATATGCAGGGTCAGGGGGTGGTCTCCATGGATCATCCCCGAGACTACAACAGCGGCAAGGGGAATCTGGTCTGGTCGATGACGCATTCGGCCAGTAAACGTCTAATGCGTCATCTGCGCGACGAAAGTGACGCTTGGGTAGTGCGCGATGACGTGGAGATCCGTTATAAGTTCCGCGGTAAGGTACGGCAGGGCCCGTTGACGATTGGCTACACCGGCTACGGTGGTAGTAGCCACATCGGGCCCGAACTGCAATTCGGTCATGTGGTTGGCGACGGTATCGAAAATCCAGTGCTCTTGATCAAGACGGCGTGGGGAGGGAAAAGTCTGCACGTTGACTTTCGGCCACCTGGCGCAGCGGGAGAGACGGGTGCGTTTTACACGCAGATGATTACGGAGATCCGACAGGCATTAACGGAGCTCAAGGGACGTCCTTACGAATTGTCTGGCTTTGCCTGGATGCAAGGTTGGAACGACATGGTTTCGGACCCGGCAATTGCGGAATACGCCGATAATCTGGTGCACTTGGCTCGGGATCTACGGACGGAGTTCAATACGCCCACATTGCCGATCGTGATCGGAGAGCTCGGCAATGGCGGCCCGGCTCGGCCGGGCAGTCGAATGGAGCGTTTTCGCCGGGCCCAGAAACAGGGAGCTGATCAGATTGCGGGCGCGTCGTTTGTGCGGACCCATGCCTTTGCGCGGCCTGCCGAGTTGAGCCCGAATCGTACACACGGACATCATTGGTTTGGCAATGCGGAGAGCTATTTCCTGGTAGGAGATGCGCTCGGCAAGGCGATGCTGGCGTTACTCGACGACTGATCGCTCTGCACGGGTGCTGGTAAAGCAAACGTGCCGCGGTGCTTACCCTGTTTTTTTCTGGTAAATCGGAGCGAAGTCGGGAATCGCTGGCACCACGCCTGTAGCGGTCCGTCGCGCCAGCGTTGCGGGGGCCGTGCCGAGCAGCTGGTAGAGGGGTTGGCCATTGGTGATATGGTGGGGGCGGCCAGTGGGATCGCGAATCGTCGCGTTGTGATCGATCCCCAGCAGATGGAATATGGTGGCAGCTAGTTCCTGGGGAAGAACCCGCCCAGTGCGTGGATAGGCGCCATTCACGTCACTTGATCCGTACACCTGCCCGCCAGAAATACCTGCCCCGGCCAGGGCGCAGCTGAACACAGGGCCCCAGTGGTCGCGTCCGCCAGCGGCATTGAATTTTGGCGTGCGTCCGAACTCGCCAACCGCCACAACAAGTGTTTCATCCAGCAGTCCGCGTTCGTCCAGGTCCTCGAGCAGGGCTGTGAATCCGACGTCGAACTGTGGGCACAGAACGTTCTTGACGCGATTGTTGTTATCCGCGTGCGTGTCCCAGGTAGGACGATTGGAACTGAGGTCGCCGGGCTCACGTGGCCATTGGACGTGTACGAAACGCACACCGGCCTCGATTAAACGGCGCGCCATGAGTACGCTTTGGCCCCATTTTCCGCGACCATAGCGGTCTCGCAGTTGGGACGGTTCCCGATCAATGGCAAATGCGGAGCGGGCTTTGCTGCTGGTAAGGATTCCCAACGCTTCCTGACGTTGGCGCGTAAAATCACGGACGGTGCCGGTGTGCTCGACGTCTCGAAAGTGGCCGTTGATCTGGTTGAGTAATGAGGCGCGACCCGATAGACGCAGGGGTGGCACATCTCCCGGTAATTGGAATTCCCTGACGGTGAATCCCGGCGCGTGTGGCTCGCAAGTAAACCGATCCGGGTTGGCATGACTTCCGAGAAAGCCGCCGCTCTGTCCCGAGATGAGGACTCCCGGGTTGGCCACGATCGGTTCTGGAAGCCAGGCAAAGCTGAAAGGAATCCCATCGCTGGGTTTCAGCACTTTCACCACTGACCCGATGTTGGGCCAATCGGATGGGTGGAGAAAACGGGCATTGGCACCGCGGTAGGGGAATCCCGTCAAGACCCAGTATCCACTGGTGGAATGGATGTTGTCGTTGGTTGACACCGCGCGACAAATGGCGAGTTTGTCTGCGTGTCGGGCGGTGCGTGGAAGCAGGTCTGAGAATTGAATTCCGGGAACATTGGTGTCAATCGGTGAAAACTCGCCGCGGATTTCGGCGGGCGCATCCGGTTTCGGATCGAACGTTTCGTGTTGCGGTGCACCACCTGAGAGATAGAGGTAGATCACATTTTTGGCGCGGCCAAATGTGAGGTCGTGTGTTTCACCCGGTGCAGCTGACGATTGGGCAGAGAGGAAACCTGGCAAAGACAGACCCAGACAGTTGAGCCCGCCAATTCGCAGCCACTCTCGGCGCCCCATGCCAGGACGATTGGAATCATAAACAGACAGCATGAGGCGGCTCCGCATGGGGGTTGCAAGCACGGAAAACCTGGCGCGACAGGCCCGTAAGTTCTATTTTAACCTCGCGGCGGAGTTTCTCGCCACCGGTGTTTTTATCCCGTCCAAATCAGGCGGACGCTCTCTACCTGATGGTGTGGGGCAAATCACACGGCGAGTGCCATGCGGTCACCCATTCTGGCGTACAACTCCCGGTGCTCGGCGGAGTGTTTCAGGAGATCCTCGTCGAACCGGACTCTTCCAGGGCCGAAGACAGTGATCGTGGCTGAGCCGCCAAATTGGAAGTACCCCTTTTCAGCCCCTTTGGAAACCATCGAGTTGCTTTCGTAGGTCTGGCAGATGCTGCCGACATTGGTGGCACCGATTTCGAGTAGCAGTACTTTGCCAAGGGTCTCGGTTTCCAGGACGGTTAAAGTGCGTTTATTGGTCACCAGGATCTGGATGTTCTGGCACAGTGCGATCGGATTGACCGAATAGAGGGGACCGTTGAGCACGCGCGTCGGGCCGGCACGACCGGCTACCGGAAAATGAAACCGGTGGTAATCGACGGGGCAGAGGCGGGAGAGCACGAGTGAGCCGCCAGAGAATTCCGTTGCCAATGGTTTATCTCGAAGCAGGCTCGCGAGGTCAAAGGTCTGGCCTTTGACGAATAATCCCTGGCCTTGGGAAAGACTGGGCACGCAGAGATGTCGGCCATCTGCGGGAAACACGATTGCCTGCGGGTCCGGCTGGACAGGCCTGGCCGAGGGTTGCAGCGTGCGTGAAAAAAAGGCGTTAAAGCTCTCAAAATCCTGTGGTGCACGGGCAAATTCCGACGGGTCGACATTGTATTCGTCAATGAACGGTTGGATTTTGCTGCGTGATGTCGGGCGATCCATCCGCCAGCCGTACCAGCGGGAGAACCAGGTACGTTTGACAAGGGT
This sequence comes from Planctomycetaceae bacterium, assembly GCA_002724245.1. GTDB lineage: Bacteria > Planctomycetota > Planctomycetia > Pirellulales > Pirellulaceae > UBA9264. The sequence continues at coordinate 7,899 of PBOG01000159.1, read as the reverse complement.
ATTGAGCGCGAACTTACCCAGTGGGGTTCCATAGATCCAACGCAGGTATTTTTCGCCGTAAATCTGCTCGTTGCGAGTCTGATTTTGATAGCGATCAAAGAAGACGATTTGTTGTGGTTGTGTCATGTCGCCAGGCAGTGGCCAATGCTGTGCTGTGAACAAGCACCAGAACTCAGGGAGGGAGTCTTAACGTAGCACGAAGAGACCCTCTGGGGTAAGTCGGGCTGGGCACATGTCTCTGGGAATCGGCCCAACGAGAGAACCGGCGGGAGTCGTTTCGGCTGCCGCTTCAAAGGGGGCCTGTCAAGCAGTGTTGAGGCCGGTAATCGTTCCCGTGCTGGACGCAAACGCATCGACGTGGACTCTGAATTGCTGCAGCAAGGACATCAATCGGTCACGTTCAGGCCGGGAAAGTGATCCTGCTTTCGGTGGCATCTCCTGTTTCTCGACGCGATCGTAGATTTGAATCCAGCGTGACCGTACCTCAGAGTGTTGCAGGTCAAATAACAGCTCCGCGAGGTTCAAGCCCCCTTTCGCTGTTTCCTTATTGTGGCAGCGCGCACAGTTTGTTTTGAGCAGTATGGCAAGTTCAGATGGCACCTCGTTTGTGTTGGTAACCACTGCCAGAGTAACCACGAACCCACTGCAGGCGAGAAATCGCCGCTGTAGAAAACTAGCCTGTTTGTGGAGAGGCTATGTTGATGGTGTCTTTTTTCATTGAAGGTGCTGTATTTTAGCCTGCGTAGTGTCAGGTGTGCCAATCCCCGTGGAGGACAGAGGGTGAGCGACGCAGGTACAAGTGCTCCCGTGTCACCTGGTGCACTTCGGCCTGCCGGTCAGATAATGGCCCATTCTTGGCGTGGCTGGGTTGTCGCTGCAGGCCGCTCGGTCGAAAGTACGACGGCGAACCTCATAAGGTCACGATTGCCGCGACGCCATTCCAGGCAGACGGGTGGCAACCCGCAAGTCCACAGAGGAAGAAATCGGCATCAGGTCAGCACACAACCGCCGGCGCCTAGAAGGCCGCCTCTTTTCCCAGTTGACGGCGTACAATTACCCACTGTCCCGCGTGCATCATCCAGTGGGCCGCTTGACCGGCAATCACGGCGCCGACCGTCGCGCCAATTTTCTGGATCTCTTCAGGTGCGGGTTGTTCAAGTTCATCATCACTCAGACGGTCCAGCAGGGAGAGAGTGCCTGTACGTTGAGTTTCCATCGCCTGGAGGTATTCCTCCTTGCTGCAGAAAGCAGCCGGATCGTCATGGGTTGCGGTCTCTTTGCTGTGTTTTTCTGCAAAGCCCTCTGGCAACGCGGGCATTGAGTCGGGGCACACCATGTTGTTTAACTGGTTTTCCCAGGTGATCAGGTGGCCGAGTTGCCAGGCGATGTGGTTCGTTTTGTCATGTGGTCGCATAAGCAATTGTTCGTCGGATAGATCCGCGATGTAGGTTCGGGCGACGAAGTCCGGCATGGCGAGAATGTGTTTGATCTGAATGGCGATTGACAACGGTGATTCTCCGTGGAAAGGGGGCTGCTCAGTGAGCCAAGTATGGCGGCGGAACGGGGGTGCACGACCGCGTTATGACGGACGTATTATAGTGGTTCGAGTAAGGGGGCGGCGGCGCTGGTTGCACAGGATGCTGGAACGCAGGCAAGAGCTGCTCGTGCGCTGAGCTGAGGCAACCCCCCGCGCGGGGCGAGTGGATGGGCGCGAAACTGCCCGGAAGTGTGGCGGTTGGGAACGGTAACGCAACCGCTCTGGCTCGGACGCGGTTTTGCAGCCGTTGTGGGATCGTGAAGACCGATGAAGAAATCTTGTGGGAGACAGAGGAGACGAAATGATGAAAGTGCGAGAGACGGCCTTGTTTTGCCTGGTTGCGCTGGCTGGTGGGTTCGCCAGTTCCGACGAGGAACGAGCGGTTTTCGTGCGGTGGTGCATGCCCGTGGCGAGTGCTGCTGAGGCCAGTCCGCAAAAACCTGGGCACAATGGGCGTCCCGTGGTCCCTGTCAGCAGAAAAAACGACAACCGGAACGTGACAATGCCTGCCAGGGGTGCAGTGCGGGAAAACACAGACGCAGCGGCTGACAAGTGGGGGCAACAGATTGACGTCAGGCCCGAGTTTTACGCCGCGCGTGACGTACCGGCATTTCAGATCACATTGACACGCAAATGGTATCAGATTGCCGCGCATGCCTGGGGCAATTACGGACCGCTGGAATTTTGGATTGTGGGGAGCAGCCAGGATGCGGCCAGGCAGCTTGACCAGGAATATTGTCGAGTCCGAAAACAAAAAGACCCGGCGCGGCAGATCCGTGACTGTCTTCGTCGAGGCCACAACTTTGTGACTTACGCGACGGATGGCAGCGCCGGTTTGAACACCCGTCGGAACGAAAATGAAAAATGGTCGGGCTTCATTATTACGATGTCAGGTAAATACCCGGGGCCGGAAGAGGAGGACTACATGCCGGTGGTGCTGCATGAGTATTTTCACGTATACCAACACGCCCATATTGTCAGCCGAAAAGCGTCGGTAAGAGAAAGACTGAATCGCAAGCATCCCTGGTGGTCTGAAGGCGGCGCAGAATATATGGCTCAGCTGCTCTATTCCAGACAGCCAGGGGTCCGGTCTGGTTACCTCCGGCAAACGATGGAGCGGAAGCTGAAGTCAATCGAAGATTTGCGCGAAGGCGAGCGGATCAGTGAGATCCCTTACGGAAAACGTGGTATCATCGCCTACGACCTGGGCGCCTGGTTTATCGCATTTCTGATCCATAAAACGAGTGAAGAAGCGTACCGCGTGAAATTTTTCAAGGATCTCAACGAGGAGGGTTTTGAGAAGTCTTTCAGCAAGAGTTTTGGTCGCTCTGCAGACGAGCTCCTCCAGGAGTTTCACGAGACATTTCTCACGCTACGTCGTGCGGAGATGCTCCGCATCTTGCCTTGAGCAGTTGTGCTCGTTGCTTCTTCCTCCAGTACTCGCTTTCCAGCAGTGTCGAAGAGGTCGCCTCGGGAGTCCACCAGTTTCTGTATTCATGACGAAGGTCCGCGATGTCAGACACGCTGTCTCTACCAGTTTACCGTGCGCAATCGAGACGATCTTTCCTGGCAACATCTCTGGCTACCGCTGGCGCGTTGTGTGGCACGCGGTTGCCGCTTGCAGAAGCGACTGGGCAGGTGAGTGGTCCACGCAAAAAGCTGATCGGGTGGGGAACGGATGTTGCCTATCCTTCCAAGGTCCAGAGCAACATTCGCAAGATCGAGGAGTTGCCGCTGGACGGAATCGTGTTGAGTAATTTTCGTGGGGAGAAAGACGGGCGGGAATTCAGTTTCGACTGGGAGTGTTTTGGCAAGCAGAAATTCGAACGGCGGCACCTCGATTCGATGATCCGGCTGCTAGGAAACATCCGGTTTGAGCGTTTCACCGATAATTTTCTGCGTTTCAATCTACAGCCGTATGACTTCGACTGGTTTGAGGACTTCAGTGCGCCAGTCCACAATGCACTCCTGTGGGCCCGTGTGGCGAAAGAGGTTGGTGCCAAGGGCTGGAAATTTGACCTGGAAGATTACCAGGACAAGATGTTTGTTTACGCCAGGCAAAAGTACGCAGAGAGCAAAAGCTTCACAGAGTATGCGACCCAGGTACGTTTGCGCGGACGCCAGATGATGGAGGCGATTCAAGACGGATTTCCGGACATTGTTCTCTTGTTATCGTTGGCGCACAGCTACGTGAATCGGACACCGCAGGCGAGTCAGAAACTGTCAAAATTGTCGTCCTACGGGCTGTTGCCAGCGTTTGTCAACGGTCTTCTGGACGCGGCGGGTCCACGGGTTCGTATGATCGATGGCCAAGAGCAGGCGTACGGGTATGTGACGCCGGAGGAGTATTTTCGCGGGTACCACGACATCCGACAGCGGGCGCTGGAACTCGTGCCCCGCGAACTATGGGGAAAGTACCGGGATAAGATGGAGGCGGGCGTCGCCATCTTTGCGAATCTACAGTTGGCCGTCCATCGTACGACGACCCGCTACTGGGTACCGCACTATCTGGAACCGGACGAGCGGTTACGGCTGTTTGAACAAAACGTCTATCACGCGTTGCACACGACCGATGAATACGCGTGGTTGTACAGCGAACACATGGGTTGGTGGGAGTCGGGGCATCCGGTTCCCACTCCGGCAGGGGCTTTGGACGCAATTCGTGCGGCGCGGGCCAAACTGGCAGAAGGCAAATCCGTTGAGTTTGGACTGGCAGACGCAATTGCCCGTGCCCGCGGGGAACTGGCACGGGCCACGCAGCGCGACTAGTAAGCGGTCAGCCAATGCTGAGCCCCACCACCAGGGCACTCGTTAACGCCCCCCTCCGCGGCCGCCGCCAGGACGGCCACCGCCACCACCGCGGCGCCCACCTCCACGGCCGGCACTTCGCTTGACCATGGAATCGGCCTCTTTTTCGTCGATGAAGTCATCGTCGCCGGCCATGAATGACCAGAAACTGTCGATTCTCGACTTCATTTGCTCCGACGTCTCGGGGTGCGCTTTGAATTCTTCTTTGGAGACTTTGCCGTCGCCATCGGTATCATATTTCTTGATGTACGCTTTGCCATTGGCGGGCATCGCTGGTCGGCCACCTGAGGATCGTCCGCCTGAATCTTCTGCGATTTCCACGGTCTCACCAAATTTCTCAGCCTCGTCGACCGGCTCGGCCTCCCCAGTTTCGTCACGATTTACGAGGCCTACTTCGTGCGGATTGAGAATCACCTCGGCACCCTCGTCGATACCTTCCACCGCAACGAATGTGGAGTTACTGAGGCTGGTCTCAACCTCGTGTTTTTCGTGGCCATCAGCAGTTTTGACGAAGCAGTGGTACTTGCCGTTCGATTCAACGACGGCGGCCAGGGGGATCTTGATGACGTCCGGCAAGCTATCGATACGAATTTCAACGATTGCGGTCATGCCGGGCTTGAGATCCTCAGGGGCTCCATCGATCTTGACAATCACACCGTATTCCTTGATGTCGCCTTGCCAGAAGTTCGTCGCTTCAGATTGATTGCTGATCCGCGACACCTCGCCTTGAAGACGCCTGCCTTGAATCATGACAGAGGCCCGCATGCCTACCAGTAACTGCTCGACAACGGTTTCATGTGCCTTGACTTTGACCTGCATATTCTGCAGGTCAGGCAGCCAGAGGATATCTTGAAGTTGCCGTACGGTGGTACCTTCTTCGATTTGTATGCTTTGGCCGCGGCGGCTGGCTTTGTTGGCATAGACAACCATGCCGGCGTTCGGTGCCATGATCACGCAGTTTTCCAGCTGGTTTTCCAGTCGCGTCAGCTTGCTCATTTCGAGATCGTAGGCTGCCAGTTCGGATTTCAGCCCGGTCTGGGCGATCGCCACCTGGCTCTCCAGGTCGGTGAGTGTTTTTTGCTTGGTGTACTCTTCCATGACAGACTTGGCGGTTTCGGCCGAAGTGAGTTCCAGGTCGGACCGTCTAACGGCAAACTGGGAACTTTCGAGTTCCAATTGACTGATGTAGCCACGTTGGAACATGCGCTCGGAATACTCGAGCGAGTTTCTTGCACTCCTGAGATTTTCTTCGGCGATGACGATGTTTGATTCTTGATCCTTGAGATCCTTTTCGAACATCTTGAGGTACTCGGCGACGTTGATTTCCGCCACCTTTACCTTTGTCTCGGCGCTGATCTTGGCCGATTCTGCTTTCCCCATGCTGATTCGCTGGGCCGTGATACTGTCCTGGATCTGGGCGTCATCCAGTTTCACGAGCTGCTCACCCTCTTCGACAAACGCACCATCTTCGACGATTTCCAGGATCGAAGCGCCACCTTCAATACGACATTTGATCGTGATGTTGTTGGCACTTTCGACGTTACCGTCTTCGGTGACCGTAATCGTCAAGGGGCCTCGGATCGCCTTGAAAACCTGGTAGGCGTTATCATCGATGACTTCCGCGGTCTCCGTTTGACCACAGCCCAGCATGGTGGCCAGGACAACGGTAACGCAGGCGGTTGCCAGGGCATGACGCGCCGAAACGCCGCGCGAGATTTTGCGTGCCCCAGGATGCTGCGTGATGGAAGGAATGTTCCGCATCGTCATGCCCTCTTGGTGTTGGTTGGGGTGCGGGCTCGCTCGGGCCCACGTTGCGTGTGCCGTTGACTGGCGCATTGGTAGAGTCGCCAGGATCTTATCGTAGCAGCTATTTGGGTGCTACGCGAGTTTCTCAAGACGGAGCACAGCGTGGTTCGCGGATATTCCGGTAATACGGCCGGTAACTGGGCAGGATACGGGGGCCTTTACGGCAGCATTGAGTTTTGTCTCGGGCCAACGCGGTACCCCGGTACGCGACATCACTCTGGAAAGCGACCGGCCTGACGTGCGGTGGATTGAAGCCGGGATTACGGCTGCAGTAGGATGGCCAGGGGCCGCGTGATTGGCATGCGGTGTTTGTGTTGTTGTTTGCTATGTCGACATCAGAGAGGATGTGAATGATGCAACGGCTGGCTTTGATGGTTGTGGCAATGGGGTGCCTGACGCGACAGGGATTGGCGGAACCGCTGCCAGTGCGGTCGAACTACCTGCTGCTCGACCGCCGGGTCGTGGGGCAGGTCGAGAACGCGCAGCTGCGTCCTGGCGTCGTCCAGAGGCATCCCGCCAATCCCGTCTTTGCGCAAACACTCCCCTGGGAAGTCGATATCAGCCACTTGTATGCCAACGTCCTCTTTGACAAACAAGAGCAACTCTACAAGTGCTGGTATTTCACACGCATTACCGAGTGGCGAGAGGACTTGTCTGCGGGCAGCCTGCTAAAAAACGAGATGGCTCAAGGGGATATGGCAACCCTTTACGCCACGTCCCGGGATGGTATTCACTGGGACAAACCAGCCTTGGACGTCTATCGGTATCGTGGGCAAGGCACCAACATCGTCATGTTTGGTAACCACGGTGCCGGTGTCTTCAAGGATCTTCGAGACCCAGACTCGGCGCGACGCTACAAGATGCTCACTGGCCGCATGCCACATGGAAAAGTCGATGCCTGTTTTTCAGCGGACGGAATTCGCTGGAGCAAGCGTGTGCATGTGTTTAACGCCCGCGGTGACTGCCACAACAACGCGTTCTGGGCAGAACCGTTGGAGCGTTATGTTGCCATCACTCGGGAGTACCCAGGAAGTAATCGTGTCGTCATGCGGACAGAAAGCAAGGACTTTATTACCTGGAAGACGCCGGTTGAAGTTCTCCGCGGTCCGATCACGAAACAGACGTACTCGATGCCGGCGTTTCCTTACGAAGGCGTCTATCTGGGGCTGGTGTCGATCTTTCGGATTGCCACCGACGAGCGTGTTCATGTCGAGCTGGCCTGGAGTCCAGATACGGTGGAGTGGAATCGTATTGCGGAAGGTCAGCCATTGCTGGCGCTTTCTGAAACACCGGGCAGCATTGAGTGGGGATGCCTTTATGCAGCGGCCCGTCCGATTGTGACCCCAGAGGGAATCCGCATTTACTATTCGGGTGCTCCGGGAATCCATTCATGGCAGGAAGGCAACCTCTGTATGGCGACGCTGCGCAGTGATGGCTGGGCCGGGTATGCGACGACAGTAACCGATCGGGCGGCCATGCTGGAAACGGTTGCCATTCGATACAGTGCTCGCCCGCTGAGAGTGACTGCCGATGCCCGGGGTGGCAGCGTGCGCGTTACCCTGCTGGGGCAGGATGGGACTGTGCTGGCGACAAGCAGGCCGATCAGCGGCAATGTGACCCGGGAAAAGGTCGTTTGGGAAAAGGGTGTAGATTCGAGCTTGTCGCAAGGCGGTGCCGTGCGGCTGCGATTTCATTTCAAACGCGCGGTGATCTATTCGTTTGCCTTTGGCGGCAAATAGGGGATGGAT
>PBOG01000158.1 GCA_002724245.1 Planctomycetaceae bacterium | reverse complement strand
CCCATTGTTGCTGCGGGATTCACGGTAGCCGATCAACTGCTCTCCGATTTTTCCTGCCCGGTAGACTCTGGTAACAGCACCGAAGGCGCCGATTTGTCCTTGTGGTGAAATCAACTCGACCTTAAGCCAGTTTCCAGTGCTGCAGTTGTTCCGTATTAACGCGTTTTGCGATCGTTTGCACGCAATTGCGAAGTCCATGTCGCCATCGTTGTCGATGTCAGCAAAAGCGATTCCGCGGGGATCGTCAATCTTGCCCACGGGGATCGCGGGCCCTGGTTGAAAGCGTCCATTACCGGCGTTCAACCAGCAGACTTCGTCACCGGCAAAGACCAGGTCGAGGTCGCTGTCGTTGTCCAGATCGGCAAATCCACCCATGTATCCGTTTGTTTCTTTAAATGTGCGTTGGAACGAAAAAATCCCCGCCCCTTGGTTCACGTAGAGATGCCCCTGGTCATCGCTGGCAAAGAGTGCATCCAGGTCACCGTCATTATCGATGTCCGCCATGCTGATGCCATCACCAGCACGATGCCGAATGCCAATCGCACTGGCGTCGAGAAGGACCATGTTTCCCAGTCCGTCGTTCTTCAGAATGTTGACCTGGCCGGTACGATTGGCGGCGATGATATCGATATCTCCATCACCATCAAAGTCGGTGTCAATCGCGCCCTGTCCGCAGGGTGCTGTGGACAGAGGGCCATCTGTGATGGATGAGAAGTTCCAGTTGCTGTTGTTCCGGTAGATCTCGTTTCGTTCCGCTGGCGGGTCCTCTGAACCCAGGTAATTCGTCACGCAGAACAGATCCAGGTCGCCGTCTTGGTCCATGTCGAAAGTCAGGACTCCACGGGTTGGCCAACGTCGCTCTCGGGGGATACCCGCCTGGCTGGACAGTTCGGTGAAATGGCCGATACCGTCATTACGAAACAAATTATTGTGTGCGGGGTGGCGGGGATAGTCCCAGGTTGTGCCGTTGAACAAGTCAAAGTCGCCATCGTTGTCCAGGTCCGCGAAGCAGGCGCCGTGGGACCCTCCATCGAAGTCTGCGATTCCGCGCCGTTTTCCGTCTTCGATAAACAGCCGTCCGTCGATGTTGTGAAAGAACAAATCGGCCATCGGTTGGCGGAAAATCATGGTGATATACAGATCGGGAAGTCGGTCGGCATTGACGTCGGCAAACAGGACTCCATGACCACCAGTGTGCGGACTGGTCGGGCCACCGGTGCCAGCCAGGTTGGTAATGTTGGTGAAATGAGGTTCGCCGCCCACAATGTCCTGCTGGGCAAAGCATGCCACACACACCGACAGGCAAAACAATTGGGGCAGGTGTCGCATACCGATTGCTTTCCACTTGGACTCTGGTGGATTCCGCGGCAGTTCTGGCGTCAAGAACGAACTCGGCGATTAGAGGTTGCCGTAATGTCACCTCTATTCTATGACACCGGTGCGAAGTCTGTGAAACAACACCAGGTCCTGTCGGCTGCGAGACCGACGGTGTTACTGTCTTGCGGTACGAACAAGAGATCTGGCAGGTGTGCCATTCTGTCCCGACATTGCTATAGAATGAAGAGCCATCAGACGATTTGCGTTTAGAGCACTCGCGAGAACAGGACCTGGCATGAAGACTTCGATCTCCGCATTGTTACTACTTGCTGCGCTCGGTTGTGGTTCTCAACCTCAAACCCCACAGACGTCGTCGACGGAAAGAAGCAACCCGGTGGTACCGGGCACAGTGGAACGCTCGACGGGGGCAGAGCAGGAGACAGCGCCAGCTGATGTGGGCAAGTCCGCTGACAGAGTAGCGGGTGGCAATGCTGGCCAACCACCAGCGGCGGTTGCTGAAGCGCCTGCCGGTGACCTGGAGCAAGCCGCTGGGCAAGTGCTGCAATTAATGGTCGCCGGGAAATATGAAGAGGCGACGAAGGACTTTGATACCCAGGTCAGCCAGGCCATGCCGCCCGAGAAACTCAAACAAACCTGGGAAGCTGTCACGACACAGGTGGGCGCGCTGCAAGAGCAGACAGCAGTGCGCCGTAGTCAGAGTGGGGCTCACATGGTGATTGATGTGGACTGCACGTTTGAGAAGTCGCCCTTGGTATTTCGGTTGGCGTTTGATCAAGAGCACAAAATCGCGGGTATGTTCTTTTTGCCGCCGCAGGAAAATACAGCACCGGCAACGGAGTCGGTAGCGGAGGAGAAAGGTAGTGCTCCGCAGTCGCCACCGCGAGTGGGGGTTTGGAAACCATTCAAGGCGGAACTGGGGGGGGAGGATTTGCCAGAGGCGATTATGCAGGCGATGACATTGACCCTGACTGCCGACACCTATGCAACCCAAATTAAGGGTGGCCCAGGATCGGATAGCGGAACCTATAAGGTTGACGAACAGGCAAATCCGAAACGGCTTACGATTACGAGTACAAATGGTGCGAATAAGGGGAAAAGCCAGTTTGCGATCTACGAAATTACGGAGGGCGGTGTGCTCCGCATCTGCTACGACTTGGCTGGCAAAGATTTCCCTGAGGAGTTCAAGACCGGGCAGGGTACGCAACGATTCCTGGCTGACTATCGCCGGCAGAAGTTGCAGGGTGCCAAACCAGAAACGCCACAGTAGCGGGCATTGGCAGAGGCACCAAAGCGGTGTGTTTGCGTTCCGTCAGGTCCGACTTGGCGTCATACCAAAGTGTTGAACCTGGCGGGGAACGGATTGCGTCAGGACACTGTATTTGTCCGTGATTCAGTGCGATGTGCTGTTGGGCGGATTTCTTCGTGGCGCAGTTGACCGCCAAGATTTGCGGTGCGCGCCATTAGTGCAAAGGTAACGAGTGTGAGAATGGCGATTGCGGCAGTCAGCCAGACCGGGATGGGGCGGTTGGCGCGGCACTGGAAGAGACCATAGGCGGCGAAAAGACCTAGCAAGAAGATCGCACTGGTTGCCTGGTCCGCCGCTTGCTCGTGGTTTGCGACGAGTTCAGCAGAGTGCCATTCGCTGTCGGCGGTTGCCTGTTGTGCAAAGTCACCCGTAAACTTGATTGGGACCGACACGAGCGTCAGGGCTACGAACCAGATCAGACTGAGTCGCATCAATTCGCGGTTTTTCTTGACGAGTGCTGTTGCCAGTAGAAGACCGACAAACAGCGTACCCAGCACGGGAATGTGGTTGAGAGCCAGATGAAGATGTACCCAGTCCATAATTTCTGCAGGGTGAAAGATTGTTAGAGTCGATGGAGTTGCGTGTGGTCTGATCTTACGCAGTTTCTCTGGTGTTGTGCCAAAATATCTGAGCCAGGCACAATACCACAAAATTGTTGTGGGTTTGGTGCTCACAGTCCACAGTTATCGTCGAAACTAATGCCGCGCCTTGTAATTTGGATGTTCCAGCTGCGATGACAGCACTGCGGGAGCCGAACGAGTCCAATTGTGAACTGCGCGTGGCAATGCTGCACTGGCAAACCTGCCTGAGTCCTGCCATGCAGCGTGGTAACCAATTGGAGCGAGTGTAAATGACGACAGTTCCTGAAATACTCGTCGACCGAGCATGGGAGGAAGGGGTCCGGCATTTCTTCGGGTTACCCAGTAGCGGTGTCCTCTTGCACGTACTAGAAGCAGGACGTCGCCGTGGCGTCGAGTTCGTGAGCACAGCGCATGAATCCAGCGCGGTGATTGCGGCTGCCTACAACGGCTATTTTTCTGGTAGCGCTGGACTGGCGATAGGAATTCAAGGTCCGGGCGCGGGAAATATGGTGAGTGGTGCAGTGAATGTAAAGTTTGAACGCAAACCTGTGGTTTGCGTCTGTGAGTGTCCTGCAGCTGGCGACTTTGGAAACTGGGGTCAGCAGGCGGACCATCCAGGACTTTTCAAGAGTACGGCTGGAGCCTGTTTGCGCATCAAGCCACAGGCCGCGGCGCAAACCGTACACGATGCATTTCGGATTGCTTCTGGTACCCGCTTGGGTCCGGTACTACTAGAGCTTCCTCGCAATCTGGGGACTTCTGTGGCAGATCCGGATGTTGTTGCAGTTGCCACGCCAGGGTTGCCAGAGCCTGCCCCTGATAAAGTGGAGGCGCTCTGCAACGCGGTGGCTTCGTTTCAAAGACCCGTCATTATTGCGGGAGATGATGTGCGCCAGGAAGGACTGACGACCGCACTGGTCGAACTGGCGGACACGCTCCAGGCAGTGGTGCTGGTTACGATGGACGGACGTGGTGTGTTTCCCGAAATACATCCTCGTTTTGGGTGTGTTTACATTGGTACCGCGCCGCCGCACACGCTCTATCGGTCGTTCCTGGAGGAGGCTGATGGAGTGCTTGTGATTGGTGCAGATGGGCGCATGAAGGAAGCGCGTTGGGATAGTGATGTACCAGTTTGTGAGTTGGTCACCTGCCCAAAGTTTGCAGCGCTCAGTGATGCCCCACAATGGCGGGTGGACGGACGTCTGAGGCCAACCGTGGAGCGTCTTTTCCAAAGGCAGAGCCGGGAGGGCTTCCCGATATCTCGAATTGCCGAGTTGCGTACTGCGGCCGCACCACGATTTGCCCGGCCCCCAGTAGCACAATTTGCCGTTCAGGATGTGATTGCAATCACACGCGAACAACTTCCGGTCGATGGTCTGTTGTTTGCGGAGACGGGCGTGTTTCAATCGATGCTGGAGCACCTCTGGCCAGTGGTGGTTCCGGATACGTTCTTTGGTTCTACCGTCGGTCGTACGATGGGTTTAACGATTCCTGCGTTGTTGGGCGCAAAGCTGGCCTGCCCACTGCGACCGATGGTTGGTTTTACTACAGATGGTAGCGCGTTGATGCGACTCGGAGAGCTGGAAGTGTTTTCCCGCGTTGGTGTTGTGGCGCCATTGATTGTGATGAATGACGGGGCCCTGGGTACGATCCAGGCGCAGCAGCGGTTTCAAGGCCTGCCGAGTTACGGCTTGCAGCTACAGCGGGTAGATTTTGCCAGCATCGCTAGAACACTTGGTCTCAATGGAGTCGTTGTTGAAACACCGGAAGAGTATGCAGTAGCGCTGCGGCAGTCCTGGGATGCTCAGAGTGCGACGTTGATCGATTGCCGTATAGACCCGCAGGCGTATTGCGATAGCTTCATGCCGACGACGGGGATCCGGCCCAGCATGGACTCGCTTGAAAGTAGCAGCTAATTTGACCAGGAAAGCTTGCCGGTGGGATTACCAGCAAGCTCACGCGTTTGGCGGGCTCCCCTGTAAAGGCGGTTATAATCTTGATGATGCAAATGACTTCCAGATCTCTACTGGTACTTATCCTGCTTGCCCTGTCGATTCGTTCAGCGCAGTGCCAGGTGTTCTCGGAGGTCCGGATCGACAAACAAGGGAACCTGGTATTTGATGGGAAGCCTGTGTTTGCAGCGGGCTGGTGGGCTGCCCAGGAAGTCTATGTGGGGCAGTTTTATTCTTACCTCACGGGGTGTCGTATCGTTAATCGTAGCGGTGTGAACCCTTTCTTTTATTTGCGGGACTACGGCGATGTTACGGGGCAGCCTGATGTTAATGTAATGAAGGAGTTCGCTCGCAATGTAGACGATGAGCCGTTGATGAATCTCCGCACTGATGCCGCCCGCAAACAAGGCGCGATCGATCTCAATGTTACGGCGCGCAACTACAAAAAGAAGCACCCGGGGTGTCTGGCGCTAACCGTGTTGGCACCCGCTGAGCCTTCGCCGCGCCACTGGACTGAGTTTATTGGAGCTGTCAATGAAATTGATATTTGGGTTGTTGATCCCTACGTCGGTGCTTCAGCCAATATCCTGAGGCGCAAGCCGGTTGCCTGGGTTCAGGACTATGTGCGTCAGATGATGGTGGCGGTAGCGAAATCCAATCGTCCCGAGAGACCGGTGTGGTGTTTGTTACAAGGATTCGATTCCAGCGACGCAACGGGCATGCAACCAGGTCGAAGGTTTATCTATCCCACACCTCGGGAAAACCGGGCGACGGCGTTCCTGGCCATTGTTGAGGGCGCACGTGGTGTCCAGTGGTTTCGATACCAGAATGGAAGAGGACGAGATTTCATTCACGAATCGGCACCCGACCTGGCAGAAAGCATTCGTCAGGTGTGTTTGGAGATCGCGCGGCTCCAGCCTGTACTCAGTTTGCCCGAGGAAAACGGTACACAGGTCGTAACACCACTCGTTACCGAACCTCATCCTGGTTGGGGGCGACCTTATGATGTGGGTGTCCACGTGATGCAGAAATATCTTCCTGGACAGAAGAAAAGTTACATTATCGCTGTTAACAGCGGCAGTTTGACTCGGTTTGATCAGGTGAAAATTCCACTGCATCCCCGTGTAGCTGGCGGTGTCGCACGTGTTCTTTCTGAAGGGCGAGAGGCGCAGATTGTTGAAGGCCAGATTGTCGATGATTTCGCTCCCATGGCTGTACACCTGTACGAGGTAGGAGAATTGCCAACCGACCGTGCGGTCGTGCGTTTCGATTTTGAATCAGACAGGCAACCCGCTAGACAGGATGGGAGGGGCAGGTTGTTTGACGGGACTCGCTACAAAATGACCTATGAACTGGCCTGGGATAAGGTACGTGAAGAGTCGTACGGCGGTCAGTCGTGGGACTGGCTCACGTCCGTGTCCAATCAATGGCCGTCTTATACAAGAGACGTACCAGCGTTCGTCCCGGGAAACCAGAAAGCGGTGCGATTTACTGGACAGGAGGCACTGCAATTTTCCGACCGGTCAGCGGACCTGGGCCCTTGGACGACGTTCACCTTGGACGCATGGTTCAAGCTTGCGCGTGACGTATCGGAACGTGGTGCTGCGCACGGCGTTTCGCAATCAGGTACGATCCTGCGTCTTTCGAGTTGGTCGCGGGCACACTGTTACCGTGATGGCCAATTACCCAACGTCGCGGGTATGTCCGTCAGTTCTTCTGGGCGTGTTGCTGCTGAATGGTGCAACGTGATGGGAGGCAGCAGCGAAAGACAGCGTCTGCAGTTGCCACAGCTGGTAGCCGACGGCAAATTTCATCACGTGGCGCTCGTCCGGCGTCCCAGTCAGGACCCGGAAGTAATGCAGATTGGGCTCATTCTGGACGGTCAACATGAAGCCTGGATTACCGATGCGAGTGATGGCCAGCCTATTGCCTTTAACCAGGGTACGCAGCCAGATTGGGAAATACGCAATACGGTTGGTGGGAGATGGCGAGAGAGTCGCGTGTCCAACGGGTTTCATGGAGTCATCGATCAGATCGAGATTACCGCGACCAGGTAGAGCACATCACTGAAAGTGTTGTTGGTGTGAGTGAGCAAAGTGGGTGGCAGGGAAAACTCTGCTGGACCACGTGAGCCTTACTTTCTGCAAAGTTATGTTGTTGGGAAACACGCAAGCAGAGTGTGGACACCAGCATCGGATGGGTCCAGTTCCAGGAGCAATCATGACACGACTGTACTTGATGTGTCCCATCATTGTTTTGGCGGTGACATACTGCGGGCCAATGGTGTTCGGGGAAGACAAAACAGCAAACGCAACGATTCAGAGTCCACTTTCACCGGAGGAATCGCTCCGTTACCTCAAAGTCGCGCCGGGGCTACGCGTGGAGTTGGTAGCCGCGGAACCACAGGTGATCGATCCGGTAGCAATCGCGTTTGACGAAGAGGGTCGCCTCTGGACCGTAGAGATGAGTGATTACCCTCGCGGTCCCGGACCGAATGAGCTACCGAAGTCACGAGTCCGCATCCTTGAAGATCGAGATCACGACGGGCATTTTGAGACGGGCCGCACTTTTGTCGACCAGTTACTGTTTGCGACCGGATTGCAACTCTGGAAAGGTGGGGCATTTGTCACCTTAGCCGGGAAGGTCGTGTATTTCCGTGACACAACCGGAGATGGCAAGGCAGACACCCGGGAGACCTGGTTCTCTGGATTCGCACAGAAAAATGAACAGTTACGTGCCAATCATCCGACACTTGGCCCGGATCATCGAATCTACATCGCCAATGGATTGCGAGACGGGACGATTGTTGGTCGTCCCGCAGCGGATGGCACGCCGGCTCGGCCGGTTTCTATTTCCGGTCGTGATTTTCGTTTCGATCCGTTGACTGGCGACTATGGCGCAGTAACTGGTAGCGGGCAGTTTGGCTTGACCTACGACAATTTCGGGAACCGTTTTGTCTGCACTAACCGCAATGCAACCAAACAGATTGTGTTGCAGCGTCGCTATCTCGACCGCGAGCCACTGCTGCAAGTGCCAGCATTGACTTACGACGTGACTCCAGCGGGCGCAGCAGCCGAGGTCTTCTCGCTCTCCAGGAACTGGACCGCGTACTCTGATCACGCGGGACAAATCACAGCCGCTTGTGGCGTTACGGTGTATCGTGGTAGTGCGTTGCCCGCTGAATATCTCAATAACATTTTTGTGTGCGAGCCCCCAGGCAACCTGGTCCACCGTCGAATTCTGGAACCAGATGGTGTGATATTTCGGTCTCGTCGAGCCCGTCCCAAGGTGGAATTCCTGGCGAGCCCGGATGATTGGTTTCGACCGGTTAATCTCACGATTGGTCCTGACGGTGCTCTTTATGTGGTTGATATGTATCGTGCCGTGGTCGAGCATCCACACTGGATCCCTGAAGAAGTGAGTCAAAAGTTGCCGCTGCAGGCGGGCAACGACCGGGGGCGGATTTATCGAGTTGTCCAAGAAAACGCTGCGGCTGACGCTGAAGCCGCGACGCGAAAACGATTTGGTCCTGGTGGTTTGAAGTCCCGTTCTACCACTGAACTCGTTCAAATGCTCACAGCCTCCAATGCCTGGTGGCGCGAGACGGCGGCACGCTTACTGTACGAGCGTCAGGACGGCACGGTAGAGGGCGTTTTGCGAGCGATGTTGCGCGGTGGTGACACTGCGACGGCGCGGTGCCATGCAATGTGGTCGCTGGATGGTATCAAGCGGCTCACGCTTGAGGACGTTCTGGTGGCGATGGCTGATCGTCATCCGCGCGTTCGCGAACAAGGGGTGCGTTTGGCGGAACGGTGGCTGGAAGACTCGTCCGTCGTGCTCCGGCACGTCGTTGATCTTGCGAGTGATGCAGATGCACGCGTGCGGTTCCAGGTCGCGTTGTCTTTGGGCAAGTCAGAGAATACCGCGCAGAAGATTACAGCTCTGGAACGTATTGCCTTGCACGAACAGGCTGATGCTTGGACGCAGCTGGCTGTCTTGAGCGCTACCGGAGAATACGCTGAACCGATGTTGTTGAAACTACTGCAGCCCCGCGACAACCAGGTGGCCAGACAGTCAGGCCGGGATTTCATTAGAGGTCTGGCACATTTGGTCGGTGCCCGTCACAAGAACTCCGAGATTGAGCGGGTGTTAGACGCTGTGTTGAAAGCCTCTTCCTCACCACAGTTGTCTGCACGGCAGTTAATCGTATTGAAAAACCTCGGACGGGGTATGGCCTGGAGAAGTCGTTCGTTTGCGGCGCTGATTGCGGCGCTGATAGATAACGCCGGATCGACGGGACGACGTTTGGCTGAGTTATTGGAGCAGATCGCATTTCTGGCGCGGGACAGTCACACTGCGATGCCACTGCGACGTCATTGTATCGAGGTGTTGCGGTACGCAGGGTTTTCACGTGCCGGAGAAACTTTGCTCGAGATTGTGCAGTCAACCGTGTCCCAGGAATTACGACTCCTCGCCATGGACGTTGCCAGTAGCTATGACGATCCCAGAATCAGTCGTGTTTTGTTGGCCGATTTTGCGTCTCAAACTCCGGTGGTGCGGCGGGCGGTAGTTGATGCCATGTTGTCGAACCGAGGCCGCGTTCGAATATTGCTTGGAGAATTAGAGGCCAAGAACATAGCAATTACTGAATTGAGCCCTGCTGCGGTCCAGCAGCTGGTGCGGGATCCCGATCCAGACGTAAGTGATCTGGCAAAACGCGTGCTTGGGGACATGGTTCCAGCGAATCGTCAAAAGATACTTGCTGAATATCAGGGCGCACTAACAACTCGAGGAGATGTGCAGCGCGGTCGTAAGATCTTCAGCAAGAACTGTTCTGAATGTCATCGAATTGGCGACTTGGGAGTAGCGGTTGGACCCTATATTGGTGACTTCACACAAAAACCGAACGTGCGAAATAACGCGTCTGTTATTCTGGAATCCATCTTGAACCCCAATCGCGCCATTGATGCGAACTATATGAGTTACACAATTGTGACCACTGCCGGAAACGTGTTGACGGGTATCGTGGCACAAGAGACCGGTATCAGCGTCACACTTCAGCAGTCCAAAGGGAAACGCCAGACGGTATTACGGCGCGACATCGAGTTGATTCGTTCCAACCAGACTTCGCTCATGCCGGAGGGATTCGAAAAAAATATCTCTCTTACGCAGATGGCCGATTTGATCGCATTCCTGAAAGAATGGCGGTTCCTGGACAACCGGGTACCGCTGGAGGAATCCAGTGGGTCTCCATAGGCAATGTACCGGTCGCAAGGGTAAAGATTTCTTGATCGATGCCGCGCTAGCTGTGGAAATAGAAGGTGTCTGTTTTCCGGAAGGTCAGCGCGCGATGGGGTTGAGTAGTTTCCTTACCGCACAGATTTGCCAGCCCCGCAGATATGCCAGCAATACCAACCGATGTTTTTGAGGATGCCGACGGCACCTTGGTCCGGTGCTCTTGACCGGTTCAAAAATCGTGCTGTTTGGGATCCCCGTTGCGCTGCTGAAGGTGCGCGGCGAGCATCGCCAGAGGGCGTTCCCGAGAAACCACGCTGTACGACATAAGTTAGCGCCCTGGCGGCGCGTGGCCACCAGGATGTTTGTTACGTTTGACTTTCACAGGTATCATGCTTGCAGATGTAATTTGACACGTGCCGTGACCCTGGAAGAAATGCTGGTGAGCACCGTGAAGCTGTTATCCCATGTGTTTGTCGGTATGGTGATGGGCGCCTTTGTGGTGGGAGCTGCCGAGGTTTCGGCGATTGAGCCAGCCGTGGAGGAATCGGTACCGGACGGCGCCGCAGACAGTCAACACTGGTCGTATCGCCCAGTGAGCCGCCCCGAGGTGCCAGCAGTTCGTGCAACGCAGTGGGTACGCAATCCCATTGACGCATTTGTGCTTGCCCGACTCGAGGAGCGGGGCTGGACCCCGGCAGCAGCTGCAAGTCCTGCGGCGCTAATGCGGCGGCTCTATCTCGACCTGGTAGGCCTGCCTCCCACGATCCAAGAACAAAAGGCAGTCAGCGAAGACGTCTCAGCACGCGGTTTTGACAAGTTGGTCGACCAGTTGTTGGCCCGTGATGGCTATGGAGAACGCTGGGGCAGGCACTGGCTCGATCTGGTGCGATTTGCGGAGACGAACGGTTACGAGAGGGATGCGCTCAAGCCACACGTTTGGCGTTATCGTGACTATGTTATTCGTAGCTTCAATGCAGACAAACCGTACGATCAGTTTGTACGGGAGCAACTTGCGGGGGATGAGATCGAGGAAGCGACCAGTGAGACACTCATTGCAACCGGGTTTTATCGGTTAGGGCCGTGGGACGATGAGCCGGCAGACTTCGCGGAGGATCGATTTGACCAGCTCGACGACATGTTGAATGTCACTTCGCAGACTTTTCTTGGAATTACGTTGGCGTGCGCTAGATGCCACGACCACAAGTTTGAGGATTACACCCAGCGCGAATACTACCAGGTGGTTGCGATCTTCAACCCACTACAGCGTCCGCAGTCAGGACGCAGCGATCTCGATTCTCCCGCGGGATCTCGTCTCCAGATCGCCAAGGTGGAGCAACGGGATGCAGCAATTCTCCGGCAGGACGGTCATATCCACACGCTTTGCCGCGGTGCAGCAAATAGCTTTCTGGAGAAAGTTGCGGCGGAAGAGGTGAAGACGACACTGCCCAAGAATGTGATAGATGCCTTGCGGGTCGAATGGGACAAGTGTACTACCGACCAGCGACGGCAGGTGCGTAGCCACCAGTCGAAGATTGTGGCAGCACTGACTCCCTGGCTTGATCAGAATCAACGAGAAGCTTGTGAGGCCGCTCTCAGTGCGATTGCGAAGTTGCAACGCGAAACGCCTGATTTGCCGCGAGGTTATTTTTTTGTCGAGTCGTCTCCACAGGCGCCTCCAACACACCTCTTGTTGCGTGGCAAAGCCAACAGTCCCGGGCCGGAAGTACAGCCTGGCGTGCCGCAGGTGCTGACTCGCGAATCGATTCGTTTTCTGGAGCCATCGTCAACAACTTCACAACGCCGCCTTTCGCTTGCCCAATGGATTACTGATGTGGACAACCCCCTCACGGCCCGAGTGATCGTAAATCGAGTTTGGCAACACCACTTTGGTCGCGGTATTGTTCGGACTCCCAGTGATTTTGGTGTGATGGGAACACCTCCCACACATCCCCATTTACTGGACTGGTTGGCCCATTGGTTTACTCATGAAGGTGGCTGGTCTCTCAAGAAACTCCACCGCCTGATTCTGGCTTCAAATGTTTACCGTATGGGAACAGGGTGGAATGACGAGTATGCGGCTGCCGACCCCGAAAATAATCTGCTTTGGCGCAGGTCTTACCGACGCTTGGAAGTCGAGGCGATTCGCGACACAATGCTGGCGATTAGTGGAAAGCTGGATCGGTCGATGTACGGCCCCAGTATGTACCCGTTTATTCCTGGAGAAATCCTTGAAGGCCATGCCGACAAACTGAAGATTTGGCCAAAGTTCAATGAAGCTCAGGCGAATCGGAGAACGATTTACGCTTATGTCAAACGGTCAATGATCGTGCCTTTTCTGGAAGTCATGGATCTTTGCGATACGACGCGGCCAGCTCCTGAGAGATTGATCACGAGTGTGGCTCCCCAGGCCCTGACCATGCTGAACGGTGATTTCGTAAATCGTCAAGCCGGCTATTTTGCGAACAGACTGGTTGCACAAGCTGGTACCGACGCGACGGGCCAGATTCGCCTTGCCTATCGTCTGGCGTTGTGTCGGGAATCCACGGTTCGCGAACAAAACCTGATGCGTCAATTTATCGAGAGCGAGACGGCGCGTCGGTTGGGGGAAACAGAAGGGCTCAGCGAAGCCGATGCGCGTCACTACGCACTAACGCAGATGTGCCGAGTCATCTTGAATCTTAATGAATTGGTTTACACGGACTGAGTATGTGGGGAGAGCAGTCATGTCCATGCCACGTCGGCGGGTAGCAGAACATCCTACTGCGTGCGGCCACAGTCGTCGCGAGTTTCTCTGGGAAACGGGCGCCGGGTTTACGGGGTTGGCATTGCTGGACCTGTTGAGTCGCGATGGTTTCTTCGAACAGTTGCGCGCGGAGGATGTGCAGAAAGTGCAGGGTTTACTTGCGCCACGCAAACCACATTTTGAACCTGGCGCTACGCGGTGTGTGTTTCTGTTTATGAATGGCGGCCCCAGTCAGGTAGACACCTTTGACCCGAAACCGATGCTCGAGAAACATCACGATACCAAATACGACGGTGGTATTGAGGTTGGTTCCAATGGGCGTCCAATTGGCTACTTGATGAAGAGTCCGTTTCCCTTCCAGCAGCATGGTGAAAGTGGACTGCCAATCAGCAGTCTCTATCCACACCTCGCGCGTCATGCGGATGACTTGTGCGTGATCCGGTCGATGCACACCGATACCGCGGCCCACGCTTCCGGGTGTATCCAGATGAATACGGGCAAGGTTGGTATCGGTAGTCCGAGTCTCGGTTCCTGGGTGAACTATGGATTGGGTACCGAGAATCAGCAACTTCCAGGTTTTGTGGTCATGATTGACCCGCGCGGCGGACCGATCGGCAGCGCATCGAACTGGAGTAGTGGTTATCTCCCGGCAGCCTACCAGGGTACACATTTTCGCTCAGGTCAATCCCCCGTGCTTAATCTCAGCAACCCGGATGGCGTCAGCCTGCAGGGACAACGGAGCAGTCTTGATCTGCTCAAGAGTTTGAATCAAGAACATTTCGCGTTGCGGCAGAACGAGTCCGAGCTGGAGGCCCGCATCGAATCGTACGAGCTTGCGTTTCGGATGCAGGCTGCCGCCAGGAATGTGGTCGATTTGTCACGGGAAAGTAAGAAGACACACGAACGTTATGGTTTGGATAACCCACGTACGGAAGATTTTGGTCGCAAGTGCCTGATCACCAAACGGCTACTTGAAAGAGGAGTCAGATATATTCAGCTCTATTCTGGGGGCGGCCATATCGAGGATACCTGGGATGGTCACACGGACTGCATCAGCAACCATAAATTGCATGCAGAAGAGACGGATCGCCCCATGGCCGCATTGATGCAGGATATGAAAGATCTTGGCTTATGGGACGAAACGTTGTTTGTCTGGGGCGGTGAGTTTGGCCGCACACCCACCAGCGAAGGAGTTGGCAAGCCGGGGCGTGACCATGACTGGCATGGGTTTACGATGTGGCTGGCGGGTGGCGGTGTGAAAGGCGGGCAAGCGATCGGGGCCACCGATGAGTTAGGTTTCGCTGCCGTCGATCAGCCGGTGCATGTTCGGGATTTACATGCCACAATCCTCCATCTGATGGGCCTCGATCACGAGGAGCTCAGCTATTTTTATCAGGGCCTGGACCAGCGTCTGACTGGGCCGGCTGAAGCGCATGTCGTCCAGGAAGTCCTCGCATAACAGCCTGTTGTTGGTTTGGCCAGGTACCGTGGTGGTGTAGTCGGTTGACAGGCGTATCCGCTGTAGGAAACGGCGGGCAAGTTGGGTTAGCGAAAGCAAGGGTCCGGGCACAGGGTAGGAATGACCGAGATGCAGGTCATTTTTAATCGACTGGCGCTCACGTCTTGGCACCGGCACGGTTTCAGACAGGTCAGCCCTATCGCCGTCATCCTGGTGGTGCCGCTAAATGGTATCGCGGAGATGCACCCAGAAACCTTCTTTGGTGTTTGCCCCCCGTCGCGCCGTTCAAGGACGAGGTGGCCCGTGCGGTTTGGCATGATTGGCGGCAAGCTTTTGCGCAACGGTGTTAATCTGGCAAGTGTTTACACTGTCGGTTTGACCGTCCACCGTTTTCTTTGCGATGTACAGAATGGCGAGCCTGGGCGGCTTCTTTGCCAACCAGTCATCGCACGTGCAGTGTTGTTCCATATTTGATGCAGGCGAGAGGTGTAGCGGAGTGTGCCAAATTACAACGCGGTATAAGATTGGGTTGCTGCAGGACGGAGACACAGGCTAGCGATGCAGGAGCACTGGCGGGCTCGTGGCGAACTTTGGTTCACAGATCGGAAAAGCCAGTTTGGTTGAGTGGGTAAAGTGGGGGAGGGTTGTGGGATATTGGGGTTGCGTGCGGCGTGTCGCTGGTCCTGTGAGCGCCCAATCTGCATTAGTTCCTCTGAATTATTGACAGTAATGCGGGCTGATTGCCTTAAGAGTGGCTTGTTTTCGTTCACCAGCCGATGTTGAACCCAGGAGACCCTCTTTCCCTACGTTGTGTTGTTTCGAACGTATGCAGGCTTGGCGTCAGTTTCAGCGACAGACGCGTTTGCGCTTGTTCTTGTGGTACCCAGGATGATGGCAAAGCAACTGCGTAGAGTGGTTTTGTGCGTCGCGATCATTGGCATTGTGATGTTGTGTGGCCACACGGTTTTGGCTCAGAGGTCAACGGGTCGCACGCCCGGTTTGAGGCGAGATTCCAGTCGGTTAAGGAGCTTGTTCAGACGTGCTCGTCCGGCTCGACAGCCTGCGGGGCGACTTGCTGTTCCTGTCTCGGTGGTCGACCGCGAAGCGGCTGCAGCTGACACGGCTGTTCCAGACGAGCAGAGTGCCACGCGCACCGCAGAGGATCGGCGGCGCCTTGACCCACGCCAGGAACAAGCTATCGATCAGGCGCATGCTGCGACCTTCATTGACGATCCCTTTCCGTCGGCAGAAAAGTGTCGGAATTGTCATCCAGGTCACTACCGTGAATGGGCATCTTCCATGCATGCCTATGGGCAACTGAGTCCCGTCTTTGGTGCCATGAACAACGCCATTAACGGGCTGACGAATGGTACCAATGGTGATTTTTGCATTCGTTGTCATAACGGTGTTGGTATGGCAGTCGATGAACCTGTTGTCATGAGTAACATGGATCGTCGTCCCGCTTCCCGCGAGGGAGTCACGTGTGTTGTCTGTCACCGTGTTGACCAGAACTGGGGGAAGGGAGCGGGCAGGCGCGCCCTTACTGAAGGAGACGTTGCCGCACCGATTGTCGGCCCTGGAGGAAATGCGATCCTTGCTGACGTTCTCGCGAATCCCGAAACGTTTGGTGCCTTGAGTGGGTCTATTGAGGCACCCAACTCTCGCGCACGGGTTGTCCACGGTGAAGTAACACCGCGTTTTTTTCAGTCGACGTCTTCCATGTGTGCTTCGTGTCATGACGTACTGGCACCCACAGGTTTTCGCTTGGAAGATGCCTTCAGTGAGTTCAAGAACTCTCCGGCTGCCAGAGAGAAAGGGCAGTCATGCCAGGATTGCCACATGGGGAAAATACAGGGTGTAGCTGCGGGATATGCCGTGGGGCCGGCCGCGCAGGTTGGCAATGTCAGCACTCCGCCACGGAAAAGGACGAACCACACCTTTGCGGGTCCTGATTACTCGATTGTCCATCCGGGTTTGTTTCCACATAACCCGGAAGCGATCAAAGAAGAGAATCCCGATTTTATTCGATTCCGAGTTGTTGAAGGGCTTGCCACGATGCGAGAGTGGCTGGTGTTTGACCATGAAGCTGGATGGGGCACGGTAGAGTTTGAGAATGAGGTGGCCGAGGACTATCCGTTCCCTGAACCCTGGAAAAACCAGGCTCGACGATTCCGCGCCCGCGATATTCTCAATGATCAGTTCAAAGCACTCGAACAGGCCCGGAGCTTGCGCCATCAAGTATTGCGTGCTGGCTACAAGCTGGGAGAGATCGAAGACCTTGGTAGCAGTCGAGGCGGAATCTCTTTTCGGGCGTTGGTGTCGAATGGCACCGATGGTCATGGAGTGCCGACAGGCTTTGATGCCGAGAGACTCGTGTTTGTCAGGGTCGCGGTCATTGATCGCGAAGGAGTAGTCGTGTTTGTGTCGGGTGATTTCGATCCGAATGGCGATGTGCGCGACAGTCACTCAGTCTACGTGCACAATGGAGAGGTTCCGCTTGATCGGCAGTTGTTTTCGTTACAGACCAAATTCATTACCCGAAATGTCTTTGGTGGTGAACGCGAACAGGTCTTGGCGATCCCGTATTCTCTGACTCCTTTGGTGTATGTTCGGCCTGCAACACGGCCGTTTAATGTGCTCGGGCGACCACTCGGGGCGCGGAAGCACAAGCAGAATCTTTCCAGTCGAAATGGTGCTCGCTGGGCCAACTACAAGGTCTCAGGTCGAGCGCTGACGGGCAATGGACCTTATCGTATCAAGATGGAATTAGTTTCGGGAATGGTGCCCGTGAATCTGGTTCACGCGATTTCCCCTTACGGGTTTGACTACGACCTGAGTGCCCGTGAAGTGGCTGATCGAGTTGTAGCTGGTCACACGGTCATTCAGCTACGTGAGACAGTGATTGAGCTTGATAATTGATCTGAAGTGGTGCGACAGCCAATTTTGGGATGGTGTCTGCATTCCGAAATCAGCGAGACGGTATTCATAATGCGGCAGAAGCTAGAACAGCGATACAGATTGCAGCTTGTATTTCTGGTGTTGATTGGTTGCACGGTTGACCAAGGATCAGCGCAAGAGCACGTGGTTGTCGTTGATTCACAATCCGCTACGGGCTCTACGAGCTTATTCGAGTCCGATGCCGAGCATGCCGCTGCGGTGAGTGCTGGAAGGGGCGGGGGTGATGAGGATCTACCGCCTGTGGCGCGTCTCTTTGAAACAGTGCCCGACATGTTAACACGTCCTGCACCCGGTATCGCGGACTTCTTTTCAGGCGTCATTGGTGCCGAACACGATGAAGTGCATAGTGCACTATCTGATGAGTCTATTGGAATACAGCCTGTCCCTGAGCGTCCGCCACTTCTGGTCGAGTTAAATGAAGCATTTCTGGGCACAGGGCCGTTAGCCGAGGGAATTGAGCTTCCTACAGGTGCCATTTGGCGTCCCGCGTTGTGGGTGTTTGGTGACTTGCGTTCTGGGGTGCAGTACGCCGATTCCACAAGTCCCGTTGCGGAGTGGGCCAATCGTCTGGACTTGTTCGGACAACTCAATCTCACCGGGACGGAACGTGTACTGGTCGGCATGCGTCCGTTCGATGAAGAGACCACCAGTGGGCGGACCTTCAATACACAGGACTTCCGTGCTTCCAGTATCGATGGCTGGAATGCGGATATGCAGACGCTCTTTTTTGAGGGGGACTTTGGCGAACTATTTCCTGACCTCGATCCGGAAGATATCGGTGGCAACGACATCGGGTTTTCGGTCGGACGTATGCCCTTGTCAGCTCAGCAGGGATTGCTCATCGCGGAAGATCGAATCGATGCCTTTACGGTGACGCGTAATTCAGTTGTCACGGAAGATAACCTCAATCTGCGCATGAGCGGGATTTATGCCTGGGACCAGTTGCATCGCAACAGCGCTCGCGTAGCTGGAAATCAACTCGACAATTCTTCACAGCTGGTGGCGTTTCTTACCGAAAGCGATTTTCGTGAAGCAACGGTCAATCTCGATGTTGCCTATGTCCATAGTCAAGATGAGGCCATTGGTGATGTCATTGCGTTTGGTGTCAGTGCGATCCAACGGCACAATTTGCTTCACAACACGTACAATACGTCACTCCATTTTCTGGCGTCTTATCCGACCACTGCTCCAACAGATTATGCGGATCAGGGCGAACTGCTGTTTTCCAGAATCTCCTGGACACCCCACCACACCGAAGATCTGATTTACCTTAATTCGTTCTGGGCGATTGATCAGTTTACATCACCCACGCGTGGGCCACTGGCGGGAGGCGCGTTAGGCCAAACGGGCGTGTTGTTTTCTGCGCCGGGTTTGGGGCGGATTGGAGCGCCGATTGGAATCCGCACTGACAATCGTGCAGGAACCAGCCTTGGTTATCAGATGTTTTTTGACCACACGAAGCAGCAAGTGATTTTTGAAATTGGTGGTCAGAAAGAAACAAAAGGTGATTCGGATGGTGCGATTGGAAGTGCTGTTCGTTACCAGTCAGCGATGAATCAACACGTTGTCGTCATATGGGACGCGTTTGTTGTCAAACCTGAGCACCGCAACGCGGTTCCGGGGGCTCGCTTTGAGATTTTGGTCCGGTTCTAAGCGGAAACGAACTTGCGCCGGGGCAGAATCATGAGATGGCAGATCGCTGGCGCGCAGCGCCAGCGTGGGATCACATGTTCTACATGAAATAAACCGCACCATAGTCAGTTACTGCAGTTCCAACCAGATTGCCTTCAAAGGCAAGGTCTTTGCCGGTAAGCACGCCAGTGAAGCACTTGACGAGACGTTTGTAATAGCCACAGGAGTAACGGACTCCTCTTGCTCCAACGCTGATGTCACCTGCGGGTACATCGGTACTGTCACCGATGTGTCGGTGATGTTTGACCTGCAGAGGCTGGCAGGATCTCATCACTATCTGGTCGCTTTTCCCGTTTGGGTTGAAGTTGGAACTACCCTTGGCTCCACCCATTGGCAGGCCAGTCAGGCTGTTTTGAAGAGGTGTCCGAATTTTGGAAAGTTCAGCTTGCTTCACGTCACAGTGGGGTGAAAACGCATGCCTCCTTTGCAGCGCCTGATCGAGTTGTTGAACTGAACTCTCCGGGCACGAGTTGTTCGGATGTTGCCCTGGCCGGCTTCCCAACAGACACGAAAAATGACCACACGATCGGGGGCAGATAGTCGTTTCAGAATACAGGAGTCTGGATGCCCTTTGTTCTGTAGAACAAAAGGCATCCGTGTTTTTGCTGCTCTTTCTACAGCCTGGTGGAATTCAGATTCACTTGGGTTGCGCTGTTCAACCCTTACATTAATGTTGCCGCTGCCGTGGTGTGTTCATTTGCTGTCGGTCGGAGGCCTTCCGTGGCGACAGAGTTTCTATCCAAGTCCGCACACGGAACATTAGGAGGCGTCTGGCGATCTGCTGCATGACTGGAATCGACCCGTAAATACTTGAGCGAACCAGAGGGGCACTTGAAGCCGCGTCAGGCTAGCATAGACTGCTTGTTTGTTTCGCAAGACGATCCGTGCAAGTCTGGGACTTCTTTCAATGATCGGCGCTCCCAGAATGCTTGTTTGCCAGCAGTACTAGCGTAAGCTGGGTCTTTAGCGAATTGCATTGACATCTCTAGTCCATCTGCAACAATCTGCGTGAAATCCGCAAACAGATCGTAGACTTGCGGCGTTGGCTGGTCGTTCGGCCAAGTCAGCGTGGCAGCACCAGGTTAAGCGTCTCAGCCACACTGCGTTATTGCAGATGGAGCCAATTCCTGTAATGGATACCGCGGCGATCTATATTGGCTCAGGCCTCGTCATTCTGGTTGCAGTTCAGCTGGTCACCGTAATAGTCGAGTCCCTGTTGTCTTTGACGCGTCAGGTCAAACAAAACAAGCTTTCCGATTTGTTCATGTTGGAACGCATTGAAGCTGTCAGGGCGCGTCGCGAGCTGCAAAGTGCAAATGCATGGAATGGATGCCGTAAGTTTGTTGTCAAGCAACGGGTGGAAGAATCCGAGGGAACTTGTTCATTTTGTCTAGAGCCACATGATGGAAAGCCGTTGCCGACATTCAAACCTGGGCAGTTTTTGACTTTTCAGTTGGACGTGCCGGGACTAGAGAAACCTGCCATTCGGTGTTATTCGCTCTCAGATGGACCCAGGCCAGATAGTTATCGGGTGTCGATCAAGCGTGTGCCGGCGCCGGATGATTCTTCAAACGTTCCGCCCGGTCTGGTGTCGAACTATTTTCATGATCACATACGGGAAGGTGATCTGCTCGACGTGCGAGCGCCGTCGGGCCATTTCTTCGTTGATCCCCATGCAAAGTCTTCGGCTATCTTGATTGCTGGCGGCGTGGGGATCACGCCAATGGCTAGTATGCTCAAGGCCATTGCGGCTAGTGGTAGTGCCCGGCAGACGACATTGTTTTACGGAATTCGTAACGGGAGAGAGCACGCGTTCAAAACCGAGTTGCAGGAATTGGCAGAGAATCACGATAACATTCAAGTAGTAACGTGCTATAGCAACCCACGTGCGGGACACGATGTCAAAGGACGTGATTATGATGTTGCTGGTCGTGTGACGATTGACGTAATCAGGAAAACGGTTGAGACGAGCAACCACCGATATTTCTTGTGTGGGCCACCTGAATTTATGCGATCCCTTGGGTCAGAACTTGGTGATTGGGGTGTCCCTGCGAAGCATATTTTCACGGAAGCTTTTGGTCCGGCGTCATTAAAGTCCAGGAAGTCAATGTCCTCGGTTGACTCCAAGTCCGCACCAGACAAAGAGGGAAATGTCACAGTGTTTTTCTCCCGGTCTGGGAAAAATGTGGTCTGGGAGACAGGCAATGCGTTGAGTTTACTTGAGTTGGCCGAAGCCAACGACGTACAGATTGAGTCTGGTTGTCGGACAGGAGGTTGTGGCACGTGCAAAGTTGCGATCAAAAAGGGGAGTGTTAGCTACGGCTCTGATCCCGATTGTGATATCGAGTCGGGTTGTGGCTTGGCCTGTGTCGCTGGGCCCGATGGAGATTTGGTGATTGATGCATAAACGGACGTTACGACGCGCGAATAGCACCGCTGGGAATCGGTGGGGTCGATCTGCAGAGTGATGGCCTGTCGCAGTTACTATGCCAGCCGTCTTCTCAAGATCACGCGGTGTTTGGGTTAAACATAACGGTGTTTTGAGATAAATCATTAAGAGGACTTTTGTTATGCAACGTATCCGATTTTTCGGCAACTATGCGTGGTGGCGAGCACGTGGTGTTTGTTTGGCTGGTTGCGGCCTGGTATGGGCATTGGTCGGCGGTGCTTCCGTTTATTCTCAGCAGCTGATTGATGCGACAAAAGTGATTGGGCGTGATGCTTGCAGTAAATGTCACGCGGCTGAGTTAACCGCCTGGCAAGGTTCCGCGCATGGGAAAAAGGCCTGGGATTTGCTCGATGATCCCAAGGCCTCCGATTTTGCCCGGAAACTAGGAATCTCCGCAGCCGATATCAAGAGCGAAAAATCGACCTGTACCAGGTGCCATGGGACGCATCAGAAGGCGACGGGGAATTTGATAATTGCCAAAGGTAATTCCTGCGAATCGTGCCATGGTGGAGCTGGCGGAGACGGCGGTTGGCTTGCGGTTCACAGTGACTACGGACAGGGCGCAGCGGACACTTTGGCCGCACTACTCAAACAACGTGAAAGCGAGTCTGCCGATCATTTGGCAAGTCGAAAAGCAGCTACTCAGAAGGCCGGGATGAACCGTGCAGAAGATGCGTTGGCCATTGCCAGCAACTGTTTGCAGTGTCATATCGTGCCAGATGAGAAGCTCATTGCCGCTGGCCATCCGAGTAGTACCAAGTTTGAGTTTGTCGAATGGGCGCAGGGGGAAGTTCGCCACAACTTTCTATTGAACCCAAAAGAAAACGCAGAGGTTCCCAGTCTGTGGTTGGCCACTGGTGAAGGGCGTACTCCCAAGGGGCGCAAGCAGCTGATGTTCCTGGCTGGCCAGCTTGCGGATTTGGTACTCAGCTTGAGGATTCGGGCAGGCGTGACGTCAGCCAAGCGAGGTACGCTCGGTGATCTGGCGAATGATCGCATTGATGATGCCCTCGACGAGGTAGAAGATGCTGAGATCGACGACCTGGCACCCATTCTTGACATTATGAAGAAAAACAAGATCAAGAAGAGCACGCTCAAGAAGACGAAGGCTGGTGACAAGAAACTCTACAGTGGAGTAGCTGATGAAGTGCAGGCTGTCGCAGACGCGTTTGTTGAGAAATACAAGGATGCCAATGGTTTGCCGGCGAGTGTCAAGCCTCCCCGCAAAGCGAAAGGTAAGGCTTTTGGGGGGTGATTCAAGTGAGACCTGCCCGAATTGAATCGCAGAGATTTCTAGTCTGCCATTGTCGTTGACAGCACCGTACTCCTGGCAGATTGGGTGTCCGGAATCTGAAACATTGGATTGGTGGATTATGGTTGTTGCCGCTTGCCGGTTGTTGCTGGCAGTTTTCAGTTGCCTTGCCGTGGTTTTCACTGTCTCTGTGTGTCTCAATAGCGTTCCGCTATTGGAGACGCAAGCAAGTGATATTCAAGGTCAGTCGGAGGGGGATCGTACCCGTGGGGAACACGGGAGAAAACTACAGGAAACTGTTGCCTCGCGGGTTGTTGGAGAAACGCAGTGTCTGGATTGCCACCGTTCTGAGTATGCACGCTGGAAAAAATCCAAGCATGCTGCAGGTGCTTTCGATACGCTCCGTACTGACAAGGATGCAAGAAAATACGCAGAAGCACTTGGTATCAAGGCGGCTGACATCACGGCCCCCAATTCGCTGTGTGTGCAATGCCATGCGACCCGGCAGACGCTGGAGAGTGGAGAGGCTCGCGTCCTTCCCGCTGTTTCATGTGAAGCTTGTCACAGTGCGTCTGGAGGCGCAGCTGGCTGGCTGAATGCACATGCAGTCTACGGCGAGCAGGGAAGTTCACGTGTGGCAGAAACCGAGATTCATTACCTGGAACGGAAAGTGAAGTGTGACAAGGCGGGGCAGGTGCGCTCTGAGCATCTCTATCAACTTGCCAAGACATGTTATTCGTGTCACATCATTGGTGATGAAGCTTTAGTGAATGATGGAGGTCATAAGGCTGCCACCCAGAATTTCGAATTTGCAACCAAATCACTTGGTGAAGTCCGGCACAACTTCCACCTTGACCAGAAGGTTAACGCCGAGGCGGCCACACTCTGGGTCGACCCGTTGTGGAATGGCAAAGGTCGCACCACTGCGGGTCACAAGAGGTTGATGTTTGTCGTGGGAGCAATGGCAGATCTGGAAGTCAGTCTGCGCTACCTGGCACAGGTGAAAGATGAAGACGGTGATTTTTTCGAGAGCATGTCTGATCGTGTTGTCGATGGTTATGAATTGCTGCTCGAAGATGTTCTGGAAGTCGTCGTCGAAGCCGACGAAGAGGATGAAGCCGACGAAGAGAATGAAGAAGAGGATGAAGAAGAAGATGAAGATGAAGATGAAGATGAAGATGAAGATGAAGAAGGGTTGCCGTTGCTTGCGGCACTGCTGGAAGAACTCGAAGAGATCTACACCAGGCTGGATGACGAAGAGCTCGTGTTAGAAGACGATCGAACGGCATGTATTGAGGCTGCTGATGCGGTCGCGAAGGCCGCCATGAAGTTTGTAGCTAAGCACAATGGCAATCGATTGGATGCCTTGGATGAACCCGAAGTTCCTGATGACGAATAGCTGCACCGCGAATGACAACCGATCCTGATGTGCGTCGCAAGACGCAGGCGGATGTCGCCTTTGACGAAGGCATGGATGATGCCATCGTTGATGAGTTGGTGGCCGCGCCCGCGTTCGAAACGTTAGATCCCAAATACCGGAAATCACCAGGTTTTCGGAAAACGCTGCGGGCGCATGCTCGAGTTGTGGACGTCCAACGCGGGGATATTGTCGTGCGTGAAGGAGACTGGGGTAACTCGGCCTTCTTTATCGTGTCGGGGCAGATCGCTGTGGAAATTGAGCCCCCTGAATCTGGTATGCCACCAGAACTACTGGGACGCCGGCAAGATCGCCCGAAAGGTTTTCTTCAAGCGCTCACGCAGTTGTTCATGAATCATCGGTTTCCTGAATTTCGGGATCGATTCAGTTTCGCAGGATCCAGGTCTGCGGTGAAGCAGCGAGGCTCTGGTCGTGCGACACGGATTTACTTGCAAGATGTCGCTGGAGTTCTCGACAAATACGCACACACGATTCTTGAGCCGGGTCAATTTTTCGGAGAGATTGCCGCGCTCGGACGAACCCGGCGAACCGCGACCCTGTTTGCGGTAGAGCCCGGGCGCCTGATCGAAGTCCGCTGGCAGGGACTACGCGACATCATGCGCCGCGACGCGGGTATTCAGGCGTTGATTGACCAGAGGTTTCGCGAGCGATCTTTGCGAGCGTTTCTGGAAGCGTCGCCAATGTTTGAGCATTTAAGGGAGGAGCAGGGTGAATCTCTGAGTGAATTGGCGGACGGTGTTGAACTAAAGGTATTTGGTGATTATGGACGGGCACAGTCGTTCAGGAAGATGGCTGAAGAGTCCGCGGCTGACGGCTTTGCGGATGAACATCTGATGGTGCGCGAAGGAGACTACGCCAACGAGATCATTATCATTCGTGGTGGGCTGGCACGCGTTAGCCATCAGTTTCACCATGGCGAACGTACGATTTCGTACTTAGGTCCGGGACAGGAATTTGGATTGAGTGAAATTGTTGCCAATCACGGTAGTTCGCAACCAGTACCGTTTCAACATTCGCTACGGGCCATAGG
The DNA here is from genome assembly GCA_002724245.1 of Planctomycetaceae bacterium. GTDB lineage: Bacteria > Planctomycetota > Planctomycetia > Pirellulales > Pirellulaceae > UBA9264. The sequence goes on along the minus strand of PBOG01000158.1, from coordinate 14,854 downwards.
TTTTCTGATGGCGGTTGTGGTGCCTGCACATTTAGTAGAGAAGTTCATACTCAAACACCCCAACTCGCCGTGGCATCGCAAGACGCCCAGCGAGGAGCGGAGTCGAAAGCTTGCTGCGTACAGGGATATCGATCAGGGATTTATTGAGTTCTTGGTGGGAAATCGGTTCGTGAATGGAACCGCCACCATGTTAATCGACATGGATCGTTGTACTCGGTGTGATGATTGTGTGAGAGCCTGCGCTGCGTCCCATGATAATAACCCACGGTTCTTGCGCAATGGACCGATCCATAATGGAATTATGGTGGCGAACGCTTGCATGCATTGTCGTGATCCCGTTTGCATGATCGAGTGCCCCACGGGTGCGATCAGTCGCAAGCTTGATGATGGTGAAGTGGATATCAATGATGAGACTTGCATCGGTTGCAGTTCGTGTTCCAAGCATTGTCCGTATGATGCGATTCGCATGGTCGAAATTCGTGATCATCGGGGCCAATTCTTGCGCGATCGAACGGTTGCGTCGCGAGCGCCCATTACGAAAGCGACCAAGTGCGATTTATGTGTTGATCAAAAAGGTGGTCCGGCGTGTGAGCGAGCATGTCCACACGATGCGATGATCCGGATCGATATGAATGATGTAGAGACTTTGGCGCAATGGCACAATCAATGACGCTCATTCCGTTCTCGGTGCGACGGCGACGCTACAGTGTGGCGTTGATTGTGCTGCTGTTGCTGGCAGGGGCAATCGATTTGCTCTTGTCGATAACGCTTCAACGCACGGCGCTCGTCTCAGGCTGGGTATTGTTTGCACTGGTGGCTGTGCTCGCATCCTACAATCTCCGGAAACGTATTTCGTTTTTGCCACTCGGATCGTCGTCCACCTGGCTACAGGTTCATGTCTTTCTCGGGTTGCTGAGCATTGCAGTGTTCGGTACGCATGTCGGCTGGCGCGTTCCAAACGGATATTTGGAGGTGGGGCTTGCATTTGCCTATCTGGTCGTAGCTGCGAGTGGGATGATCGGTCTTTGGATAAGTCGGGTGTTTCCAAGGCGACTGTCGGAACGTGGTGAAGAAGTGTTCTATGCGCGGATTCCAAGAGTGTTGCGCAGAATACAAGTTGCGGCAGAGCGTGAGGTTCTTGCCTGTCTGACAGAGACGGAATCCACTGCGATTCCCGAGTTTTATTCCGAGGAACTGCGCACATTCTTTGAACGCCATCGCTATTTCTGGCAACACATGATCCGGTCCCAACGCGGTGAGTTGGAGCTCATAAGGAAAATGGAGCTGCATGGAAGGTACCTGAACGAACGAGAAAAGCAGGCGATGAACTCACTTGCGGAGTATGTCAGAGTGAAGAGTGATTTGGATTTTCACTTTTCACACCAGCTGGTTCTCAAGGTCTGGCTTTTCATACACGTTCCGTTGACTTACGCATTGGTAGTGATGGCTATATTTCACGTTCTGATTGTTTACGCTTTCTCAGGGGCAGTTCATTGAGCAAAGCGCGGCAGGTCTTTGATTTTGACAGCAGCGAATATGAGCGGCCCAATCACCCGTGGATTTGTGGTCGCGCGTGCGAAGGTACCGCATGCGCATTAGGGCCGTCGGCAGGAGGAAAGTGCGGAGCAGTATGCCAGCCATATCGGGAAGGTGATCGGTACTACTGCAATAACGCGTCGTTGCTTTCCAGTCGCTGTGATGCGGGGCCCGATGCAGACGGGAATTGTTGCCACTTGCCGGCCCAATGCGCACCTGCCAAGAAGGCCGGTACGTGGGGCTGCACACGTGGACAATGTATAGTGGGGCCATTGGCTGACGGACAGTGTTCACAGCAGCAGAACGTATGCCGGCCTCGGCGGAGCGTGTGGGCGCAGCGGCGCGTCCTGACATTGACTACCACATCTTTAGTGGTGGGAGGCTTGCTGGCCTTGATCGCGGGTCCCTCACGTGAAGACGTGGTGTCGCCCGGTGCGCTCACATCGGCGCATGCCGCCAGTAGCTGCAAGGCGTGTCATCTGGCCGGCGCAGGAACCTTGTCTGATTGGGTGCACCGCGCATTGTCGGGCGGCCCGGCCTCGGAGCGGAGCGATCAGCAGAGCGAACAAAAATGTCTTGCATGTCACGGTGACCTGGGAGCAGAGCCTTTGAACGCACACGGGCTTCGTCAGGCGCATCTTGTGAGCCTGACAAAACGGGCAACCGACAGGGAATCAGCGGGTTCCCAGGTGCTGATTGGAACCGCACAGATGATCTTTGGCAGGCCACATCAGGGAGTGGAGAAACTTGCCTGTGGCACCTGCCACCAGGAACATAGAGGCCGCGGACACGACTTGACCGGAATTTCAAATGAGCAATGTCAATCTTGTCATCAAAACACGTTTCATAGTTTAGAGCATGGCCATCCAGAGTTTACAGATTATCCGTACCAGCGGAGGACACGTATCTATTTTGACCATGTCACACACTACAACCAGCATTTCGATTCCTTTACAAGGATCATGCCTGGCGGGAAAAAGCCAGCTTCCTGTCTGACGTGCCACAAATTGGATACAGCCGGACGGAAGATGCTGGTTCTTGGATTTGATGAAACGTGTAGCAGTTGCCACTCTAGTCAAATCAAGGATGCTTTGGTTGAGGGTATGACGATTGTGGCGGTTCCTAGAATAGACTCTGTTGCTTTGGCTGACGAGCAGCTACCGCTAGGGGTTTGGCCCAAGCATCCCTTGAATCAGGACGGCTTCGGACCTCAAGGAGAAATGCCAGCGGTAATGAACTTATTGTTGCTGGCTGACCAGGGGTATTTGCAGCGACGGGATTCCTTGGCAGGGGTTGATCTCTTGGACTTATCAGATATGACGCCTGAACAAGCGGAGTCAGTAGCAAGTCTGGCAGTCGCAACCAGGCAGGTCTTGCATGAAATCGCTACCGGGGATCAGGGGCGATTGCAGAAACGGTTAAATGCGACGATTGGCCGCGTGGCACCATCAGCTGTCGTGCAGCAAATGGTCGAATTGCTGCTGGAAGCCAGGCAGTCAGCAGAGTTTGCAGAGGCAGTCTGGTTCCCTGAATTAAGCCATGAACTGGATAGCGGTGAAGTTGTGGTACAGGAGTTCTACAAGCCACAGGTCGTGTCCGAGTCGATCTCGGATGACTTGGCTGGGTGGAGCACCGTTAATTCTGATCTGACTGTACGCTATAGTGCGATTGGCCATGCTGATCTCACGATGAAGAGATGGTTGGAGACGGTGATTGACATCAGGAATGCAGCAGCAGCCCTGCCTGCTGGCGAGCAGTCGGATGTGAAACAGGCGATTGGCCGGTTGTTTGCTGAGGTCACGTCTCCGATAGCGAGTGGGCGGTGCGTCAAGTGCCACTCGATTGACCTTTCAGGTGATCATGTCGTCATCAACTGGTTGAGCACACGTGATGACTCTGCCATTCGTCCTTTCACCCATTTCACGCACTCGCCCCATATGAGGGAAATAGCACAGGACGCCTGTAATGCTTGTCACGCAACCGAAGGCGAAGAGTGCATGCAGTGTCATACGATCAAGAGCCAGTCAGGCCGCTATCGACCCGAGTTCTTTGATCGAGATTGGGCGCCGGTGCTTGGTTCTGGCCATTTTTCCAGCGACTTTCGTGATTTGCCCACGTCGAATTGTGCCAAGTGTCACAACAACTCGGTTTCACGTAACGATTGTTTGACATGCCACAAATACCACGTACGTCAGCGGCGTGTGCAACCAGCCGCTAAAGTTGGTCGTGTGGCGCCGAGTGTTTCTCCTCAGATGGATGTCCACGAATTGCCATGAGGCAGAAAGCGATGTTTCGTGAAAGCATCAGACCTGTTCGTCCGTGTCCTGGAACGTGAGGGTGTTGAGTTTATTTTTGGCGTCCCTGGCGAAGAGAATTTGGATATTCTCAACTCCCTGCGCAGTTCGTCGATCAAACTCGTGCTTACACGTCATGAACAGGGTGCCGGGTTTATGGCAGCGACGTATGGGCGACTGACCGGGAAGGCGGGTGTTTGTATGGCGACACTTGGTCCCGGCGCGACAAACCTGGTGACCGCGGCTGCCTATGCGCAACTGGGAGGCATGCCCATGTTTATGTTGACTGGCCAAAAGCCAATCAAGCAGAGTAAGCAGGGCCAATTCCAGATCATCAATGTCGTCGATATGATGCAGCCGATCACGAAATTTACTGAGCAGTTAACGGGTGCGGATAATATTCCCTCTCGGGTTCGAGAGGCATTTCGCATTGGCGAAGAGGAGCGGCCAGGTGCGGTCCACCTTGAACTGCCGGAAGATATTGCCGCGGAGGACAGCGACGCGCCATTACTCACCAAGAGTATGGTGCGACGGCCGGTGGCGGAACTGAAGTCACTTCAACGTGCTGTCGAGATGATTGAACGAGCGGAGCGGCCGCTGTTGGTGATTGGAGCAGCGGCGAATCGTAAGTTGACGAGCCGCATGCTGAGGCAATTTGTCGCGAATACCAAGATACCCGTTGTGACGACACAAATGGGTAAAGGTGTCGTCGATGAACGTGATGAGTCATTTCTTGGTAACGCTGCGTTGTCGACCGGGGACTTCATTCACCGTGCGACTGATCACGCCGATCTGATTATCAATGTCGGTCACGATGTCATAGAAAAGCCGCCGTTCTTTATGCGCGATGGGGGCGTGCAAGTCATTCACGTTAACTTTTTTTCCGCCAAGGTAGACCCGGTGTATTTTCCGCAGGTAGAGGTGGTGGGTGATATTGCCAACAGTATCTGGCGAATCAACGAGGCAGTTGCGCCACAACAGAAGTGGGATTTTTCGTTCTTCACGAAAGTGAAACAGCATGTCGACAACCACATCAAGCAAGATGCGGAGTCGACGGATTTCCCGATACTGCCCCAGAGATTAGTTGCCGATGTGCGTGCTGCGATGCCTTCTGACGGAATTCTTTCGCTAGATAACGGTGTGTATAAAATCTGGTTTGCTCGAAATTATCCGGCGCATGAACCAAATACGGTACTCCTCGACAATGCACTTGCGACAATGGGTGCGGGTTTGCCGGCAGCGATGGCATCCAAGCTGATTTTTCCTGAACGCGAAGTGATCGCTGTCTGTGGTGACGGAGGTTTCATGATGAACTCACAGGAGCTGGAGACAGCGGTGCGTTTGAACATGGACTTGACCATCCTGATCCTCCGCGACGATGCGTACGGGATGATCAAGTGGAAACAAGCGAAAATGGGATTTGAGCATTTTGGACTCGACTATGGAAATCCGGATTTTGTTGCATACGCAGACAGCTATGGTGCAAAAGGGCACCGCGTTGATCGCACCGAAGACTTGTTACCACTGGTAAAGGAATGTAATCATGTCAACGGAGTGCACGTCATTGATGTGCCCATGGACTATTCCAATAACGACCGGATTCTCAATCGGGAGATCAAGGCGCTAAGCCAGACGCTCTAGGCCCAGCGGGGCATGTCTGCGGTGAGTGTCTCAGAGTGTCGGTCTATTTCGTCGGTTGCACTGCTGTCGAGTGTTGACGGAATTCAGGCATCACTGGAGAGGTAGCACCGCCAATCGACTGCGAGTCGTGGACGCCGGTGTATGTGGTATGTTGTAAGCTGTCTGTTCGTGTGCCCTGGTGATTGGTAGCTGATGCCAGTAAAGCGTCCACGACTCAGCTGGGAAACCACAGTTCAACTTGTGAGTGAATTGGCGGGAGGTTATGGAGCACAGTAGTTTTATACTTGTCGCCAAAGACGGTACTGGAAGTAATGTTACGAAGACTCGTCCGGTTGTCGGCAAGGCAGTCAGCTTTGGACGATCTCCTGACAACGAGCTTGCCCTCAGATGGGATGGTGCCATTTCGCGGCACCATGGGACCATATTGTCTGACCGTGATTCGGTTACCATTCGCTGTAATCCCAATGCGCGAAATTCGATTGTGTTCCAGGGCTCAGTTGTAAGAGAGTTGACACTTTCCTCGACGGATGAATTTGAGATCGGAGCAACGCGGTTTTCGCTCATGCGCCAAGCGTTGCATTCAGAAATGTTTGGTGGCCAAGGGGAGAATGAGGAAGAACCTCAGCTGGCGAGCCAAATCACGTTTACGGCGCGGCAGCTGCGAGCGGCTGCTCCCGATGCTCCAGAAAAACAACTGACGGCACTAGCCAAGATTCCGGCACTTGTGGAATCTGCCAAAGGAGGGCTGGAATTAGCCGAACGTCTGGCAGAGTTGCTGCTGCAGACACAGCCGAGTGCCGATGCGGCGGCAGTCATGGAGTTTCACAAGAAGGCGAGTGACGATAACGAAGGTTCTCCCTGGGGTGATTATGTTCCGATCCATTTTTCTTTTGATGTGCGAGCCACACTGACGAGCGAGTTCCGCCCTAGCAAACGTGTGACAGCCGCGGCGCTCAATTCGGGTCAGACTACAGTGCACAGCTGGGGTATGTCAGATCAGGCAGGACTTCAGGCGACTATCACCGATGGTCTGGGGTGGGCAATTGCAGTGCCTGTCCAGGCAGCAGAGGTTTGCTGGTGCATCTATATTTCGGGACCCGGAATGATAGAACAGCAAGAGCAACTTGCTTCAAATTGTCGTTTCATTGAGCTTGTTGGTGAGTTCTTGCGATCGATCACAACGGCAAATGCGTTCCATGAGCGAAAGTCCGCGTTGTCTAGTTTTTTGTCGCCAAGTATCGCCGAAAAAGTTCTTTCGACTGATGGTGTTGCGCTCGATCCATGTGAGTCGCTGCTTGCCGTGCTGTTTTGCGATTTGCGAGGGTTCTCGCGGATTAGTGAGGAATATCAAGACGATCTGATGTCACTCTACAAGAGAATCCGGGACGCTCTAGGGGTGATGACTCGTGGCATTATTGATGCGGATGGTGCGATTGCAGATTTCCAAGGTGATGCGGCGTTAGGTTTCTGGGGTTGGCCGATTGGCGATACAGCGCCAGGAATGTCTGCCGTCGTGGCAGCGTTGTCGATTCTGAAGGACTTCTCCAATGCGACAGCCGCTTCTAAGCAGCAAAGATTCGCCGGGTTGAGCTTGGGAATTGGGATTGCCACGGGAATTGGTTTGGCGGGGCAAATTGGTACAAAGCACCAGGCGAAGATTGGAGTCTTTGGGCCTATTGTGAATCAGGGGGCCCGCCTTGAAGGGATTACTAAGTTATTCGGATGTAAAATGTGCTTCGACAAGCAAACCGCCGAGCAGCTCGCTGGGGCAGAGATGTTTTCCGATAAGCCAGTTCGACAGCTTGCCACTCTGCAACCGGCTGGCATGGAAGATGTCATCGATGTATTCACGTTAGTGACTCCAGAGGACGAGAGTATGTCAGCGGAGCCCGAGGTGATTGAAGGTTATCAGCAAGCCTTGGGGTCCTTCAAGGAAGGTGCATGGCAGGAGGTGCGTCAAAGGCTGCAGCCATGGGTGGATAAAGACAGTCCATCGAGGTTCTTGTTTGATCACGTCTCGCAATTTGGGTCTCGGCCACCTGACGGTTGGCAGGGCGCAATACAACTCAGCAAGAAATAGGGTGCGTACTTTACAGTTGCGCGTACTATGACAGGTCACACACCGTGAGAGTTGATCTATGGATGTCGATGTGATTCGTTCCGGCGATGCTGTGACAAAAGAAGGGCAATTGCTATCGACATATATTGTCAATCAATGCGTTGCTATTGATGCGGGCTCGCTAGGTACAATGGTGCCGGCGGTGGAGCAGGATAGAGTGTCAGATATATTTCTGTCGCACTGCCACATGGACCACGTGACGTCGCTTCCTTTTTTTCTGGAACAACGCAGTCCGGCGAGTGAGGTTTTGCCGACGATTTATGCACATGAGGCATGCATCGATGCGTTACAGACCCATTTTTTCAATGACCTGATTTGGCCTGACCTGTTGCGTATCGAGCGGGAGGAAGGGGTTCGGTTTTGCCGATTTGAGCCAATTCGTGAGGGCTCTTCGCGCACCTGTCATCAGGTCGAGATCACGGCATTGACATTGAGCCATACAGTTCCTGCTTATGGTTTCCTGTTGGCTGATTCTAAGGCCGTGGTCGGATTTATTTCTGATACCGAGTACAGTTTGTCCTGGGTGCAGGCGTTGGAACGTCTGCCACATCTGACGGGCTTGTTTCTTGAATGCACCTTTCCTAATCGGATGCAATGGCTCGCCGAGAAAAGCAAGCATATGATTCCTCGTGATATCGAGCGGTTTGCCCACGATTGGAAAGGAAGCATGCCGCGTATCATCATCAACCACACAAAGCCCAACTTGCTTGATGAAGTGCGGGATGAACTCCGAGCCGCTTTGGGCGATGCCATTGAAATGGTAGAGACAGGTCGTCAATACGTGTTCGAGTAATACACTTTCCTGGTGGTGTCGTGCGTTTCGCTGTTGTGGGGCGACTCGAGTGCAGTGAATGCATCCCGGCACGCGTTCTTCGGTCGGTGCCCAAATGTCGACGGCAGAGTGAGTCGCACATCTCAAAGCACAATGGCAGGCTTGCTAAACCTGCTCATTTCCAGTTGTGATTGCCAGTAGGGAGCGAGCCTGTGGAGTGCTTTGCCAAAGAACGGCAAGCAATCAACACTTACTGCGTCTGGGCATATGTAACGAGCCAGTTCCTTGATGGCGCAGCGAGTTGTTGTCGGATTCGCAAGCAGCTATGGTAACAATCATGTCACGAGTGTTGCTGAAATCATTGACGAAACACTTTGCAGACGTCGTCGCTGTCGACTCTGTTGATTTGGAGGTGCAGGACCAGGAACTGTTAGTTCTTGTCGGTCCGTCGGGATGCGGGAAGTCAACGATGTTGCGCATGATCGCAGGATTGGCGGATGTGACGTCGGGTGAGATTACCATTGGAAACCGGTTGGTCAATCGTGTGGCGGCGAAGGATCGAAATATCGCGATGGTATTTCAGAACTACGCGCTCTACCCGCATATGAATGTGTTTCGCAACATGGCTTTTGGTTTGCAGATGCGCAAGGTGTCCCGAGAGGAAATTGACCAGCGTGTACGTAATACCGCGCAGACCTTGGGGATTGAGGATCTTCTCACGCGCCGTCCGGTTCAGCTATCGGGTGGTCAACGCCAACGCGTTGCGCTGGGGCGGGCTATTGTCCGGGACCCAGAGGTGTTCCTGCTCGATGAGCCATTGAGCAACCTTGATGCCCGGTTGCGAGTCGCGATGAGGTCTGAGCTGGTCAAGCTGCATCGTCATTTGAGCGCGACGATGATCTATGTAACGCACGATCAGGTAGAAGCGATGACGATGGGAGACCGTTTGGTCGTGATGCGGGAGGGAAAGATCCAGCAGGTTGACACACCACGTGTTGTTTATGAAACGCCTGCGAATCAGTTTGTAGGTGAGTTTATTGGAAGTCCCCCGATGAACATTATTCCAGGGCAAATTACCCGAGTGGTCTCAGGGCTGGAATTTGTATCGGGTTCTTTGCGTTTTCCAATTCCGGACGACTGCCAGCAGGCCTGTCGAACACGTGTTGATCAACCGATTCATTTAGGTATTCGTCCTGAAGACTTGCACTTGAGTGCGGAGGTAGAACCCCTGGCGGCTCAGATAAGCGTGTCGTGTGAGGTGTTGGTAGTCCAGCTGTTGGGATCGGACATTCTTGTTGAGCTGGACTGCGGAGGAAATGTAATCATGGCGAGACTGGATGCCCGGCATGTCTGTCGGACAGGTGAGATGATCGAGGTGTGTTTCTCCGCGCGACGAGGTCACTGGTTTGATGCGATTACCGGACGGAGATTGTGAGTCGGGAGCTTGTTGCGGGGGGGCAGCGATCTTACGTGTCGTGGTATATCGTTGTGGCGACTGCAAAACACCGGTTCCGTGCGCGGTTGCAGCGAAAGGTTCACCGTTTCGCGACTGAAGTGAATGGTGTTGTCGTCGAATCGTGCGGTTCCAATGAACTAGAGGAGAGATGGTTATGGCCGTGACAAGTCAGGTTTCTCGACGGCGTTTTCTTCGTCAGGCACCCACGGCGGGAGCCTTTTGGGGCGGTGCCGCAGCAATTGGACAAGAGTCGACCGAGGCGACTCCTGAAGTGACAGGCACGATTCGGATCGGTGCCCTGAATGTGGGCGCTTATTCACATCTGGCGGCGAAGTGGGGTGCTTTGATCAATGCGCGACCCGACACTGGTGAGATTCCATATACGGGAATGCGTATTACGCATTGCTGGGATATCGATCCGGACAGGGCACGTAGTTTTGCCAACGGGTACGGCTGTACCGCAGTTCCCGAATTTGATGGTATGCTCGGAAAGGTAGATGCAGTGATTTCAGGCGGCTACTACAACCATTCCCACAATCATCTGTTGCATGAGCCATATCTGGAGGCGGGACTACCGAATCTGGTGAATCGCCCATTTGCCAACTCTGTCGGTAAGGCACGTCGTTTGATCGAGTTGGCACAACGCCACAAAGCGAGCCTTCTGGTTCCTTCGGCACTCGGACACAATGACGTGGTTTCACAGGCGCGTCAATTTGTAGAGTCTTCGGATGTTGTTGGATACCACGCTGCTGTTGGTGCTGAGGACTATCCGACACACGGAATTCATGGGCTCTACATGGTTTGTCGCGCTGTGGCTGACGCGGGAAATCCGATTCAATCGGTTGCATTCCGAGCTCGTCACTGGCACGCGGCGCCGAGTCTGCTGACCTACGAACATCACGATAAGCAGGGCCGTCCCTTTTACGGTACCCTTCATTCCGGCGGTTTTGGTATCGGCGCTCTACACATTCATACTGAGAAAGAGAATCACGGTCGTGATTTTACATTGACGACAGGAACGGGAGATCCCTATGACAAAACAGAGTTTTGGGCTCCTGCAATTTGGGCATTCGAACGTATGATCCGTACCGGGAACATGCCGCAAACTTATGATCAAATTCTTCGCAAGAACCAGGCATTTATGGCCGGATGGAGAAGCGTTCTAGTCGAGGACGGGCGTCCAGTCCGGTTGGAGGACGTTCCTGCTGACTGGAATGCCCCAGTTGAACTTCCCAATATGCCGGGCGATCCAACCTTTGCGTTGTTCAGGAAGCGTTTCGGGTGAATTGTCAGCGGCGTTTCAGGATCGGGCTGCCTCGGCAGTTGCACACTGAACGTTTTACCGTTTCCCTCCCCTCGGATTGGGCGCAATCTGCGCATCCCAGGTTTTACTTCTCGTCAATACAGAAGTGGTGGGTCACTATTAGTCTGACAGCTGGTGGCAACGAGGCCGCTAACGGTTGTGTTGGAGATGTTTGGAATCCAGCACTTCGTCTTGAAGAATAATTGCATCACCGTAAAGATGCCGCTGCAAGAATTGCTTGATCCGTTTATTCAGAAATCGTCCGCTTACACCGTGTTGACCTCCACGGACGGTGATCAACGTTGACGGGACTCCTGCTTGCTTCAGGGCCGTATGAAACAAGGTTGATTGATGAAAGGGTACCAGCTGATCAAGTGTTCCGTGAACAATCAGATGCGGTGCATCACCCTGACTGACGTGTGCGACGGGCGAGGCCTGGCGGCTTAGTTCAAGAGCTTGCTGGATCGGTTTGCCAATCAATCGGCTTTCGGGAGAATCCGGCGCGTTGTGTGTAATTGATCCCGGGTGGTCGTCCATCATCAATAAAGCTGTTGGTCCGAAAAAATCAATGACACAGGAAACTCGGCTGGTGTGATGCGTGTATTTTCCGAGCCTCCCTTCCAGCTGTGGATTGTCTGCCGAGACTCCCAGCATTGCACTGAGATGGCCGCCTGCTGAAGTGCCATAAACTGCGATGTTCGTTGCATCGAGGTGGTATTTTTTTGCGTTGCCACGAATCCACCGTATGGCTGCCTTGCAATCGAGAATTTGTGCAGGCCATTTCGCTTCATGACTTAGACGATAGCCGACCGCAACGCCAGCGAACTGCCCTGTTGAGACAAAGGAGCCGATCCTCTGTGCACCATTATCCTTGGAACCCCCCAGCCAGGCCCCCCCATGAATCCAGACAATGACCGGCAGGGGTTGCTGGTTTGCGTTGCGCTGACGTGGCAAGATCAGATCAAGCATTTGACGAGGGTTTTGTGTATCCGCGTAGGGAATGTTTCGCTGAATCACAATTTTCTGCTGAAACTTGTCTCTCCGCTGACTCCTTGCGGGGTTACGGGTCAGGTACTCGGTGTGCTCGCGGAGTGATATCGCACCGTTCTGGTTCTTGTCAGCTTGGCGGAAGTTGTGACGCGCGGCTTCAGGTAACTCAGCTGGCACCAATTTGCCGTCGCGGTTCTTATCCCAACGAGTGAAGAGGGCTTTGGCTCGCTTGCGCGCATTGCCTTGTGGTTGGCCAGTCACAGTTTCCCAAGGCATCAAGAGGCACATCGCCAGGGCGACAGCCAGTTTCCAGATGAGGTGTTTCATGAGATCACTCCGAGTGTTCTGTAGTGGTTAACCACCCCAGCGAAACCAGAAACTCGTCCATGGCCATTAATGTTTCCGCATATCGACCGTTCTTCCGTCCCCAATTGAAGAACCCGTGTGTTTGGTTTTCGTAGAGATGCAGATCGCAACGGCTCCCTGCTTTCACCATTAAGGTTTTGTACTTTTCGGCGGTGCTTACGGGGATAAGTTGGTCCTTTGTACCCAGAAAAACGACCGTTGGCGGTGCACCACGGCGAATGTTGTGCAATGGAGATATATCGCGCCACCGGTCTTGCATCTGGCGGTGTCCGTAACCGCCGGGACCATTATCGTAAACGGGGTTGAATAGCACTAACGCGTCGGGTTGTGATGAGATAGAGGTGTCTTCGTTTGGATCTTCAAGTCCGCGAACGTTGCCTGCCACCGCCGCGACGTGGCCTCCAGCAGATCCTCCGCCTGCCGCAATGCGCCCCTGGTCAATCCCCAAGTGCGTTGCCTGACGGCGCAACCACCGAATTGCGGATTTGCCATCTTGTACGCATTCAAAAGGAGACGTGCCGTGCCTTGATTTGACACGGTATTCCGCGGTGATTCCCACCATTCCACGCGATGCAAGGTGTCGACAATGGGGCACAAATTGTTGTGGGGTTCCGTTGATCCAGCTACCACCAAAAAAGAATACGATAGCGGCGCGTTTGTCAGAACTTCGATGGTTGGGCGGAAAAAAGCAATGCAGATGGAGTCGTGCACTGCCAGTACTTTTATACAGATGTTTGGTCGCATTACCGAAGCGAAAGTTAGGGTTTGCAGGTTCAGGTTCGTTGGCGTCGAGATGTGCGCAGCCCAGGACCAGGATAGACATGGCAAGGTACTGGCGTAAATGGTGCATGGGCTGAGGAATTATCAGTCGATAGCGGGCAAAGCTGGTCTCAGAGTCGCTGGCAAGTACTGCTGCTGGGCGGTAAATATCATGGCCTCCAAAGCGCCAACGATAGCGGCAGAGAGGAAACGGTACGCTGCACTTCTGGTCGCGTTTGCCGCGTCAAATGCATGTGTGAATAACGCAGAATGCCAATCGATCTACTTTTCTATTTGACCTGTTCAAAACCGACGTGACTATAGTCTTTAATTGGGCTCGCGAAACGTCGCAGTGCGTCAGTACCCGTTGCGCCATTTGCCAGCACTTTTCGAACTGAGCAAAACAACAGGTTCATTGTGTCATCGCCAGCACCGAGTTCACATTCCAACAGCCTGGATTTGAGCCGAAAGCAGGTTAGCGTGTCATCTCCCGATCCAAGATCACAAGTAATGGAGCCACGCGGTGAGAAGAAGAAGACTGCTCCAGGTTGGTTATTTACAGGCGTATCCGCGGTGCCGATCACTGCTACGAACCAAGGTACTGAAATTACCATGATTGAATTGGACTCGTGATCGCCTGAGATAGATAGCGTTTGACTCTTGGAATCCACAGTTGCCAGAACTCCGAAGGTATCCTGTTCGGAGGGAGGGGGTTGAGTGCTGCTTTCTCTATCAGGCTCTTCGCCTGGAGGTGTGTCGGAAGGGGGGGGGAGCGTGGCAACAGATCCACTTCCGTCTCCGTACAGGTTGCGGATTCCGGCGATGTCGTCTTCGAGAAGGTATCCTGTTCCTAATCCGTCAAAACGATTCTGGATGACAGGATTCATAATCGCATCGTTTTCGATGTTATGGTCGAGGCCCAATGCATGGCCTATTTCATGCAGTGCCGTTTCCAAAAACAATCCTCCACCATCCCAATTCCAGGAGTCATTTCGGTCGAAGTGAATATCACCGGCGAGGCCTTCACTAGTGGAGAAGGGAAGATAGGCGTGTGCCAGGGCGTTCCCAGTGTCACCGTCGATTGGATGGTGGCCAAAGCGAATTTGTGGCCGGTCCAATGCTCGGTAAGTGAGTTCTTCTCCCGTTGGCAATGGTCCGTCATCGACCATTTCAACAAAATGGATGGGCGCGACTTCAGACCATAATGTGAGCGCTTCTTCAACTGCACGTTTTGCGTTTTCCGCTGAGAGTCCGCTCAGTTCACCGTTGAGAAGATTACTGAAGCTGTAAGTAATCGTGACTGCTGTTCCAGGCCCCTCTGGCTGTGGCCATTGGAATCCTGTATGCGCGAAGTCAAGTGTGACTTCCTCATGACTTGCCGTGACCTTGTAGGCAATTGAAGGGGGCAGGATTGGTTCGTGCGGTGTACTTTGGTGTTGGCTCGCGGAAACTTGTGATTGCGCGTGCTTGTGGGTTTGAGGCCGACGGCCTGGTTTCTTTGTGCTTTTGGCTGGCTGTGCGCGGCGACCTGGTTTCTTTGTGCTTTTGGCTGGCTGTGCGTGGCGGCCGGGTTTCTTTGTGCTCTTGGTCGGCTGTGCGCGGCGGCCGGGTTTCTTTG
>PBOG01000157.1 GCA_002724245.1 Planctomycetaceae bacterium | reverse complement strand
ACGATATGGCTTCGTTCGGGTTGCGGCCACACGTGGTCTACGGCCCGGAACGCGAGCAGGGGCTGACCGCGGCCCCGTCCCTGGCTGCGCGTGCCGTCGCGGAAGGCCGCACATGTGAGATTAATTACACCGGGACGGCAGGCTACGATTATGTTGAGGATGTCGCGTTGGCGCTGGTGCGGGGTGCGCTGGAATCACCCCCTGGTGCGCACGTGGTTGATTTGCCCGGAGACGAGGCAACGCCGGAGGCAATACGAGATATGCTGGTAGCGCTTGAGCCCAGTGCGGCCGGGCGTATCACGGTCAACGGACCGGCAATTCCGTCCAACGCGCCGCCCGAGCGGCGATTGATCCAGCGGCTCTTTCCGGATTGGGAGCGTGTTTCGTTACGCGTAGGATTGGCGCGCACATTGGAGTTCTATGGCTGGGTAAAACAATCCTGAGACGCAGCGATAAAGAATTCGATTCGGACGGCGCCCCGGCCCGAAACCAATTCAAATGGAAGGCAAGTGGTCGCGATGGACGAGGGGGGATGGCAGTCGAACCACGATGATGAGTTGGAGGCGACCGCATACCATGAGGCAGGCCATGCACTTATGGCGGTGCATGTGGGCGCGCGGGTGCGAGTAATGGCGCTCAACCCCGCTGCTGAGGGTAAAC
Organism: Planctomycetaceae bacterium; assembly: GCA_002724245.1. Taxonomy (GTDB): domain Bacteria; phylum Planctomycetota; class Planctomycetia; order Pirellulales; family Pirellulaceae; genus UBA9264. The sequence continues at coordinate 27,474 of PBOG01000157.1, read as the reverse complement.
TGGATCGATACGCCGAGGTAGCAGTAGAATGGCCTCGGGAAACGTTTGCTACACGTGAGTATCAGGTCAAGGCGATGCAAGTCGCGTTGGCCGGGCCAGCGGCGGAAATGCATTATCGCGGAGAACCGCTGCACCCGGGTTTTGTCAGTGAATGGGCCGCCGACTGGCAGGCTGCCTGGGACGCGTCGGCGTGCCTGGCCAGCGACGCGGCCAAACGCGTTAGTTTGCTGGAACACTGGACCACCTACGTTTATCGTTGGTTGGGTCGGACCGAGCACTGGGCTGCCCTGGCGGCAATTGTGGACCACCTGCTGGCTCATGAATCTCTGGAAGGTGATGAGATCGACGAGATTGTGGCCGCCTGGCTTGGCTGAAACTGCCTGACGCGCTGCGCAGGTATGCTTTGCGACATAATGGGAGTGCGGCAGTACAAGATGACAGGGGTTTGTGTTGTGGGGGACTTGGATGAAGGTCGATGTGGTGGTACGACGGGCAATCGTGGTTCTGTCTCTGGTAGGGTCGGCCCTAGTGCCGATCCATGCGGAGGATCCACACTGGGCGTATGAACCTGTACGCGTGGTGCCCGTTGGCCCGTTAGAAAATCAAGCGTGGTCTCGGGGGCCAATCGATCGATATGTTCTCCAGCGTCTAGAAACACTCCAGCGTGAGCCGGCGCGGGAAGCGCCGGCGGCGACTCTGTTGCGACGTGTGACGTTGGATTTGACGGGGCTTCCACCCACCCCGCTGGAGGTCGCGTCATTCGTCGAGGACGCGGCGCCGGATGCTTACGAGCGAGTCCTGGACCGGTTGCTGCGATCGCCAGCATACGCAGAACGCATGGCGACATGGTGGTTGGATATGGCGCGTTATGCCGACACGCACGGATATGAAGGCGATGGCGCACGCCAGATATGGCTTTACCGTGACTGGGTGATCAACGCGTTCCTGCAGGGAATGCCGTTCGATCGTTTCAGTATCGACCAGTTGGCCGGGGACCTGGTTCCTGAGCCAACGGATACACAGCGTGTGGCAACGGGCTTCCACCGCAACTCGCCGTTTTGTTACGAGGGAGGTACCGATCTTGAGCAATTCCGTGTGGAGGCAGTGGTCGATCGGGTCAATACCACAATGACGGTTTGGATGGGAAGCACCTTTGGATGTGCCCAATGTCATGACCATAAATACGACCCGGTGAGCCAGGAGGAATATTTCCAACTTTACGCGTTTTTTAACAATGCCACTGAGGCAACCGGCGCCCGTTTCACGGCGGTTAGCCCTTTGAGGCAAGCAGGTGCGGCTGCGTTGCGCGCCCGGATTGCCCGGCTTGAAGCCCAGATCGCGGGTCACGATGTCAGCGATTTCCGCCAGACGTGGATGGAGACACAACAACATCGTGGGTTGCGGGTCTGGAAAGTTCGCGACGCCAGGTCAAGCGGTGGGGCGTCGATTGACCGATTGGCTGACCATTCTTTGCTGGTGAGTGGTGCAAATCCTGCCCGCGATGATTACGAGATCGTGTATCAATGGGAGGGCGGCCGTTTCGCCGCGCTGGGTTTGGAAGTCTTGCACCATCCAAGTTTGCCCAAGGGTGGGCCTGGGCGTTACGAGCAGAACGGCAATTTCGGATTGAGCACGCTGGAAATTTCTGTGTCCGGACCACAGCCACAATCGCCATGGCAAACGGTGGAAGTGGCAGAGGCGTTCGCGTCATACGAAGAACCCCAGGATAAGGTTGCCAACGCGCTGAACCTGCAGCAAGAATGCTGGTGCACGAATCAGCAGGAGGCTCAGGCCTGGTTCGTGCTGCGGGATCCGTTGATGTTGGCCGCGGGAAGCCGTATACGTGTGCGGCTACGACACGCTTCAAAATGGGAACGTCACGGAATCGGGCGTTTCCGAATCTGGTCGACGGGTGAGCCCGGGCTGGGCGAACTTGGTGAGATGTTTCCCGCCTTGAACGTGGTTGCGATCCTGACGAAGCCGGCGGCGACGAGAACTCCGAAAGAGGTCGACGAAGCGGACTCCTATCTGCGTAACGTCGATCCCGCGCAGCAGCTGTTGCACGCGGAAGTGGCTCGCAGCAAGCAGGGGCTGCGGACCGCGGAGACGATGGTCATGCAGGAACGTGCCAAACCGCGCCAAACCCGTGTCCTATTGGCTGGCAGCCATCTAAATCCGGGTGCATCCGTGGCGCCGGCCATCCCGGCCGCATGGCATGCCTGGGATGACCGTTGGCCAAGGAATCGGCTGGGGTTGGCCCGGTGGCTGATGTCGAAAGGCAATCCCCTGGTGGGTCGAGTGACCAGTAATCGGATATGGGCGATGTTTTTTGGACAGGGGATCGTCACGACAAGCGAGGATTTCGGTGTCCAGGGAACTCCACCATCCCACCCGCGGTTACTCGACTATCTGGCGGATTACTTTGTGCGTACCAACTGGAATTTGCAAACGCTGCAACGACAGATTTTGATGTCGTCGACGTATCGGCAATCGTCCGACATCCCGATGGCCCTTCGCGGTGGTGATACCAGCGACCGTTGGTATGGGCGTGGTCCCGCGTTCCGCCTCGCAGCGGAAAGTATCCGTGACGTGGCCTTGTCCGTCAGTGGGTTGCTGGATCGTCAAATTGGGGGGGCGGGTGTGTTTCCCTACCAACCGCCGGGCGTTTATGAACAGATCCACAGTTTCAACACTGCGTGGAAAACCAGCGAGCGCGGCCAGCAATACCGGCGTGGGCTCTACACGTGGTGGAAACGGACCGCGCCGTATCCGTCGATGATCGCCTTCGACGCGCCCCGGCGGAGCGTTTGTGTCGACCGCCGACCGCGTACCAACACACCCATGCAGGCGCTGGTGACATTGAACGACCCTGTGTTTCTGCGTTGCGCCAGGGGCCTCGCGCAACGTATGCGATCCACGGACGATGGATCCTTCACGGTGGGGCTGCGTATTGGATTTCGGTTGTGTACGGCGCGGGATCCGACCAGCGCTGAAATGGAGGAGTTGACTCGCCTGCACGCGCGTAGCTTCGATAAGTATCGCGGCCAGCCAGCAGCGGCGCACACCCTGGCGGAAGGAGGCATTGCGGCAGGTCCACGGGCAAATCAGGTTGGTGTGGCGGAAATGGCCGCTTGGGTGACGGTGGCCAACGTGCTTTTGAATTTGGATGAAACCTTGATGAAGTATTAAACCGAGGTGACGGCGCGTGCCCGCGGGCGAACCTCGAAGGAGCCGTATCGGCAGGAAAATAGCCCTAATGGACAAGGTGATGAATCAACACGGACTGCTGCACAACACACGCAGGCAGTTTCTCTCTCAGTGCGTCACGGGAATGGGCGCGCTGGCGATGGCATCGTTGTGTGACGGGGTGGCGGTAAACCGTGCGGACACGCATCATCCAGCGCGGGCGAAACGGATGATTTATCTTCACATGGCAGGTGGTCCATCTCAGCTCGACTTGTTCGACCACAAGCCGGTGTTGTCCCAGCGGCACGGCGAGTTGTGTCCTGCGGAGTTCTTTGATGGAAAACGATTCGCTTTCATCAAAAGTCGTCCCAAGTTACTGGGGACGCCATTTCGGTTTGGGAGATACGGGGGAAGTGGCGCGTCGCTGAGCGAGCACGCGCCACATCTGCGCCGTGTGGTGGACGATCTTTGTTTCGTCAAATCGATGCATACGGATCAGTTCAATCACGCTCCCGCGCAATTATTCATGCAGACTGGGTCTGCGATCCTGGGACGCCCGAGCCTGGGTGCCTGGCTGTCGTATGGACTTGGAAGTGAGAGTCGGGAACTGCCGGCGTTTGTCGTGCTTGTCTCGGGGCAACGGGGACCGAGTGGTGGCACGGCTCTGTGGGGAAACGGTTTTCTCCCCAGCGTCCACCAGGGGGTTCGTTTGCGGTCGCAGGGGGATCCGGTCTTGTTCCTGGCCAACCCAGCTGGAATTGGTGGTGCGGAACGGCGGATGGCATTGGATAGTCTGCGTACACTGAACGAGATCCGGCTGCGTCAGACCGGGCAGCCGGAAATTGCTACCCGCATTGCGCAGTATGAACTGGCCTACCGGATGCAGCGTAGCGTTCCCGATTTGATGGCAGTCGATCGCGAACCCGAGCACATTCACAAGCTTTACGGTACGGAGCCCGGCAAAAAGTCGTACGCGAACAATTGCCTCTTGGCCAGGCGCCTGATTGAGCGGGGGGCACGATTCGTCCAGCTGTACCATTGGGGGTGGGATTCCCATGGCTCGAGTGCCGGGGAGAATCTCCGGTATAGTTTTGTGGAACGTTGCCGCCAGACTGACCGGGCGACAACGGCGCTGCTTGTGGACCTCAAACAAAGGGGCCTCCTGGAGGATACGCTAGTGGTGTGGGGTGGGGAGTTCGGCCGAACGCCGATGGCAGAGGTGTTCACCGGGAAATATATTGGCCGGGACCATCACCAGCATGCGTTTACGATGTGGATGGCCGGTGGTGGTATCAAACCTGGTGTGACCTATGGCGCCACCGACCCGCTGGGGTATGGCGTGAGCGAGGATCCAGTGCATGTACACGACCTTCAGGCAACCATCCTGCACCTGATGGGGCTGGACCACGAAGCACTGACCTATCGATTTCAGGGGCGAGATTTCCGCCTGACTGACGTCCATGGCCGCGTCGTATCGGAGATCCTCGGTTAGCGATGTAATCGTATGCCCTGCCGGGAGCAGGCGTCGTGGGAGCCGTGTGGTGAACTCAGACTGGAAGTTAGGTTTGGAGCAGACCGGGGCAATGGAAATTGTCAACGGGACACGCGCCGACATGGCGGCAGCGGTTCGACGTGGCGCGGATTTGCGGCTCTTTCTGGTGGCCCGCGGCTACGAAGAGACGCTCTATTTCCAGCAGACGTACGCCGGTGCTGATGATGAGTTTGCCGGTTTGATGACACACCACCATTCGCACACGCACCGCGGCCAAACCCTGGATGAGCCCTACTTTAGCTTTTTCAAATACGACTCTCTGGGGGACTTTTCACACGTCAAATGGATGAGCCGGACACGGGTGCTGCAGGAGCCACAACCTTATCAATACGGCACGTATCGTTGGTACGTATGTGACCGTTGGCGTGTCGTCTACCAGCACGATAAGAATGGGAACGTCGTGGCGGGCGATCTGGAGGAATTGAAGGATCTACTTCGCCAGGGACGTAGCCTGAAAGTGGGTGTCGACAACTTCTTCAACCTCTCTGATGTGAGGTCGAAGGGCCCTCCGCATATCTGCTTCCTGAAGGTCATGCAGCCGCTGATAGAGAGGGGACATGTCGGCGCAAACTGTGATTTCGTACTTCGCGGGGCGCCACGCTGGCCGTGGTCTTGGCAGGATGAAATCACGCTGGGGATGGTATGGCCGTGGTCCTCGGGTGAAATCATCGGTCATTGGGTGGCCCCCGGCAGTCTTCCCTTTAACCGACAGACTTTTCGCTGTGGGATGCAGTGGCTGGTGGCGGATCGAGCATAGGTCCTAGTCATTGGAGTCGGAGATCCAGTGGCGGAACACACTCGCTCCAGAAGACGTGGCGCGGCGTAACCCGCGATCAGAGCAGGCCACCGATCGGGTGGCCTCGATAAATGCGATATGGGCGGCCGGCGTCGTCCTGGAACTCGCGATCGGGGCCAATGCCAAGGCAATGGAAAATCGTCGCGGCCAGGTCGGACGGCGTATAGGCTTCCGTGACGGGCGCACCGGCAGCATAATCTGTGCTCCCGAGGACGCGGCCGGGCTGAATACCGCCACCAGCGAAGAGGCACGGGAAGACGTGGCCCCAGTGGTCGCGACCCGGTGTAAATCGTTCGCCGGACGCGTTCTTTCCGTTCGGCGAAATAGGCTGCACCTTTGGCGTACGTCCCATTTCACCACACATCACGACCAGTGTCTCGTCGAGGAGGCCACGTTCCTCAAGGTCGTCGAGAAAACCGCTGAGGCAATAATCCAACGAGGGCAATGCTTTCGCTTTCAAGTCGCGAAACGCATTCTGGTGGGTGTCCCAGCCACGCAAGGTAACCTGGACCATGCGGACGCCCGCTTCGACTAAACGTCGCGCTACTAGAAAGGCTTGCCCCCATTCCTCCCGCCCGTAGCGGTCTCGCATCGTGGCCGATTCTTGTGCCAGGTCAAACGGGTTCGCTTTTCCGGGGCGACGGGACGCTAGGATGAACTGCAATGCTTGCCCGCGGAATAGATCCCATTTTGCCAGTTGACCAGAACGGTCTGCTGCATCGATGCGCCGGCCGAGACCTTCGAGCGTTTTGCGTAGACCATTTCTTTGTCGTAATACATCGGAGGGAATGGACACATCGCCCGGGTTGGGGAGATGGAAATCGGGCTCGCGGCAACTGGTGTTGTCCCACCAGGCTCGCGGACCGGGGCCGGGGCGGCGCTCGGCGTCGAGGTTAGGATCGTCGTGGCTATAACAGTTGGGACACGACCCGCCTGCGTCGGGCGCATGACAGGGCGCTGCAAGGTCGATTCCGACGCGATCGTAACGGGCCCCGAGGAGGCCACCCTCGCGGCCCGGGTAGTTCATCCGGTTGAGGCGTGGTATCTCGATCACCGGTGGCAAGCCGCTGTCGCCACGCGGCCCTTTGGAGTACGCAATCATCGATCCAATCGATGGCCAGGCGTGACCACCAATTTGATTCCGTGTGATCGATGCGTTAGTTTCGCCGCGTGGCAACTCGGTAGTTCCGGTATGCAGGAGGTAATTGCAACCTCCGTGGCAACTGTTGTAGTGTTGCCGCATTGTCCGGACGATCGAGAATCGATCGGCACGGGCGGCCAACCTGGGCAGGTATTCACAAAACTGAATGCCAGGGAGGCGGGTCTGGCACGTCCCGTATTCACCGCGGATCGTGTCGGGTGCATCTGGCTTCGGATCGAAAGTTTCGTGCTGTGACGGTCCACCCGACTGGTAGACAAAGACGATCGACTTGGCAGTGGCAGGCAAGTCGGAAGGTGTTTCGACAGCGTCGGCTTGGAGACGCAACACATCGGAGAGACGCGTGCCCACAAGGGATAGGCTGCCCAGCTTAAGGAGTTCCCTGCGGCCAACGGGGAAGTGATCACGGGGGTTACAGCAGGGATCACGCATAAAAGGGCTCCTCAGACTGGGTGTACCCGGACTTTATCCTAAAGTGGGGCGTATGTCCAAATCGCAATCACTCCGCCGGCCGGGTAGGGTTCGTCTACCTCCCGGCGTAGACGATTGGTAATATGGAGGAAGTGTGGCAGTCGGCCACCGAACCGAAACTCTGTATTGAACGAGGGTGAACGTGTCTCGCCACTTTGCGACCCGTCGCGACTTTTTGCAGGTAGCAACTGCGGGGTTCTCTGGCATGGCGTTTTCCGCGGGTAAGGCCCGTCGTGCCGGCGCTGCGCCGGTTGCATCACGTGGAAACGCTCGGTCAACCATCCTGCTCTTTCTGTGTGGTGGGGCGTCGCATCTGGATAGCTGGGATATGAAGCCGAAGGCTCCGGTTGAATATCGCGGTCCGTTTCAGCCGATTCAGACATCGGCGCCGGGGGTCACGTTGTGCGAACACCTGCCGTTGCTGGCGCAACAAGCGCACCATCTGGCGGTGGTCAACTCGGTGGACGGTCAGGTAAACACCAATGACCATCACGCGGGGTATTACCATAACCTGACCGGTCATCGGCCCGATCAATCGTTTGTGACCCTGGGGAACAATCGCACGCCGTTTCCAGATGATTGGCCGTTTATGGGGAGCGTGGTTGGCTCCAAACGGCGGCCGCATGCGGAATTACCCAATGCGATTACGTTGCCCCATAAACCAAGCAAAGCGCCCTACACTCGTCCAGGTCAGTTTGCTGGACGATTGGGGGTGCAGCACAATCCGCTCTACGTACAGGGGAGTCACGCGACGCCGCTGGAATTTACGATGCCCTCCTTGACGCTGTCCGGGGATGTCACGCCGGAACGACTCGCCAGTCGGGAAAGTTTGCTGGGGACGCTTGATCGAACCCGACAGGGTTTTGACGACGCGATTGCCGTGACGCGTTGGTCCACCCAGCGAGAGCGCGCCGCAAGTCTGCTGATGGCCTCCTCAACCACACGGGCGTTTGATGTCTCACGCGAGTCTGCCGCGACGCGCGAACGTTACGGGCAGACCGTCAACGGTACCAGCCTGCTGGCGGCCCGGCGGTTGGTGGAAGAGGGCGTCCCGTTTGTGACCGTCTTCTGGTACGAGGACGAGAAACTGCGGAACAAGTGCAAGAGCGCGGGGGGGTGGGACACGCACGGCAACAACTTTGAATGCCTGAAACAGGATTTGTTACCTGAATTGGATCAAGGACTCTCCGCGTTGCTCGGCGACCTGCACGACCGTGGTCTACTGGATCAGACGCTGGTAATGGTCACGAGTGAGATGGGCCGCAAGCCTCAGATCGGAGACCCACGCAGTGGCGGGGCGTCGGGCCAGGGGCGCGATCACTGGACCCATTGTTTAACCGATCTGTTGGCAGGGGGGGGGATACGTGGCGGGCATACCTATGGAGCGACGGACCGACTTGGTGGCTACCCGGCCGATTTGCCGGTGACGCCGGCCGATGTGACACGGACCGTATATGCTGCAATGGGAATCGAAGATTTAACGGCCAAAGACAAGGATGGCCGCGTCTACAATTTGCTGCAGGAGTCGAAAGTGATCGAGGCCTTGTTCTGAACCGACGGTGGCATTTCGACGCGCGAGTTGGAATCGTTGAACGCTGCGACAAGCCAGAGGACATTTGCGTAACGGTGCGGCGACCGACGCCGCTGCCAGCAGACGAACCTGTCGGCGCCAGATGCGATGGACCACACCGAAAAGGATCATGGTTGGCAATGAGTGGTAACGCGCGTTCATTGAGTCAGATGCGGCTAAACCGCAGCGTCGCAGCGTTGGTCCTGATCCTGGCAACCGGGGCGCCGGCTATGCGCGCTGCCGATGAGGGCGGCAGCGTCTTCTACCGGGAGATTCAGCCTGTCCTGGTCAGGGCATGCATTGTGTGCCACGGTCCAGGTAAACAGGAGAACGGCTACCGGATTGACTTGTTCGACGTGCTGGTGCGAGGCGGGGATTCCGGGCATCCCGCGGTTGTTCCCGGTGATCCGGATGCGAGCCACCTCTGGCAGCGGATCACGTCGGGCGCCCCAGACCAACAGATGCCGCCTCAGGGCACTGGATTGGATGCTGCTGATAGGGAACGCATCCGTGCGTGGATTGCCTCTGGCGCCGTTTTGCCACCGGGAGGGCAGGCACAGAATCCGCGGAGCGATCATTGGGCCTTCAATTCGGTGGGCAGGCCGTCGGTTCCGAGAGGGAGGACGCCTCGAGGACGTTGGAACCCAGTGGATGCCTTCATCGATCGGCGCCTGAATGCTGCTGGCTTGGTGCGTTCAGTAGAAGCGCCTCGCAGGCAGTTAATGCGCCGCGCGTACCTGGTGGCCCTGGGGATTCCTCCCGAGCCAGCGCAAGTCGCAGCGTTTGTTGGCGACCGGAGCCCGGATGCGTACGAGCGGATGATTGACGCAGTTCTGGCAAGCACGCATTATGGCGAACACTGGGCCCAACATTGGTTGGATTGCGTACGCTACGCTGAAACGACTGGTTATGAAGTGAACGGCGCGAACGGGAAAATCTATCCCTACCGGGACTACCTGATTAACGCGTTGAATGAGGATCGGCCCTACAACCGCATGGTCGTGGAGCAACTCGCGGGTGACCAGTTCGGGATTGACGCGGCGACCGGGTTCCTGGTGGCCGGGCCCCACGATACCAACCGTAGTCCGGACCCGCGCCTTACGGCCATCCAATACCAGGACGGGCTGGACGAAATGATCAAATCGACCAGCGCTGTGTTTCTCGGAATTACCTTGGGCTGTGCGCGGTGTCATGACCATAAATACGACCCGTTTTCGCAGCGTGACTACTACGCAATGCAGGCGGTGTTTGCTGGCACGTCTTATGGGAGCCGACGCGAGCAGGGAGTTGAGAATGACCGGATGGTGGATGCGGCCAGAAAGCTCGAGCCGCGGCTTATCGGGTTGCGGAAGCAAGTGGAAATGCTCCGTGCACGTCACGGTTTGCAGCCACCGATTGACTTTCATTCGTACGAAGAAACCTTTACGCCAGTTCTTACAAATGCTGTACAACTGCGTATCCATGCCGCGCACGACCAGGGAGTCATCGAGCTTGACGATGTGGAAGTCTGGACGGTAGCTGACGATTCCGGAGAAACTGCGAATGTGGCACACCGAGACCGGGGTGCACGAGCCACTTCGTCTCCGACAGCCAAGGCGAATCAGGGAAAAACGGCGGAGTTGCTGTTGGACGGAACCCGCCAACTTTTTCTCTACTTCCAATCACGCGACACGGAAGACGTCTGGATCAAAATCTATTTCGACCGGCCCTACCGGGTCGATCGGATGGTGATCAAACCGCGTGGCGTTCATGTGCCCGTTGATTATCGTATCGATGTGGCGGTCGGCGACGACCAGTGGCGCGAGGTGGTAGACTCGCGTGTGCGGATGCTGCACCCTCAAGACAGGCGACCGGCCAATGTGGTGCACCTGAGCGGCTTGGATCGGCAAGCGACGGCGACAATTGTGGCCGCGAACACCGAGATGCGAACGGTGCAAGCAGAGTACCAGCGGCTGCGCGCAGGGCCACAAATCTTCGCGGGATCGTTTGCGCCAGCAAGGGACACATATCTCATGGTACGGGGGGACCCGCTGGCAAACGGGCCTGCGGTCGCTCCGGGCGGTCCCGCACTTTTCGGTGTTCCCGCACTCCCAGCAGACGCTCCAGAGGCGCAGCGGCGGCTTTCCCTCGCGCAATTGATCGCATCGCCAGACAACCCGCTTACCGCAAGGGTCCTGGTGAACCGCGTCTGGCAATATACCTTCGGGACGGGAATCGTGGATACGCCGTCGGATTTTGGCATCAATGGAGGCCATCCGTCACACGCTCAATTACTTGATTGGTTGGCGACACGTTTGATCGACCAGAACTGGTCGATCAAACAACTGCAGCGTCGGCTGCTGTCTTCAGCGACATTTCGCCAGGCAAGTGTGTCGCGCCGTGAGGCGGCACGGATTGACGCTGAGTGCCGTCTTTTGTGGCGATTTCCTCCGAGGCGGTTATCTGCTGAGGCGATCCGGGACTCGCTATTGCTGGTCAGCGGACAAATGAACCGCCGAATGGGCGGACCAAGTTTTTCGTTTTTTGAGAAGACCGGAAATATCTTCGAAAAGAAGCAACCGCGTGTGGAATTTGGTCCTGAGGGTTGGAGGCGAATGATCTACGGCGCGAAAGTGCGGTTGGAGTATGTTGGCGTGTTTGGCGTGTTTGATTGCCCGGACGCGAGCCAGATGGCACCCAAACGGACCGTCAGCACGAGCGCGGGGCAGGCGCTCAGCTTGCTGAATAGTCCTTTTGTTATCAGGCAGGCTGGATTTCTCGCAGATGTGGCAAGCCGGGAAGTGGCCACGGTTCGCAGGCAAATTGAAGTCGCCGCAGGCCGTGCCTTGTGCCGCCCCCTCAGGGCAGATGAGATGCGTGTGCTGACCGAGGTCGCGGAGCAGCAGGGGCTCATGCATGCGTGTCGGATCCTGTTGAACCTGAATGAGTTCGTGTTTATTCAATAGCGACGGACAGCGATGGCAATACGAGACGACTTGCTTTGTCGGCGGAATTTTCTCGCACACACAGGGACCGGCCTGGGCGCCATTGCGCTGACTCATTTACTTCAGTCGGGCGCCGACTGCGGTGAGGGCAGTGTCGTGTTTGACCCGACTGACCCGTTCGCACCGCGCCAGGGACACTACCGGGGTGGGGCGGAGAATGTGATCGTGGTGTTTTGCGCGGGTGCCTTAAGTCAGGTGGATTTCTGGGAACACAAACCGGAGCTGGTGCGGTTCCATGGGAAACCACTTCCGGGCAATGAACGCCTAATCTCTTTTCAGGGCGAAAATGGCGCGTTGCAACAGCCGCTCTGGAAATTTCGCCGTCGAGGCGCGTGTGGGAAAATGATTTCCGACATCGTTCCCCATTTAGGTGGCTGCGTAGATGACATTTGTTTTCTTCACTCGGTCCACACGAAGTCGAGCACCCACGGGCCAGGTGAAAACCTGATGTCGACTGGATTCAACCGGGAAGGTTATCCGGGTATGGGGTCCTGGGTTTCTTACGCACTGGGGACCGACAATCAGGATTTGCCGGCTTTTGTGGCAATCGAAGACCCACGTGGGACCCCGCAATCGGGGCCGAACAATTGGACGAATGGGTTTCTGCCAGCGGCGTTCCAGGGGTCAGCCTTTAGCACGACCCGTCCGGTGGAACATCTGCAACCCCCGCCAGGGTCTTCGGTGGAGGCCAACAGGACAGTGCTGCGGGCACTGAACCGTTTGAACGAGCGGCACCGGGATAACTTTCGGGGAGACAGCGACCTTGCGGCGAGAATTTCAAGTTATGAACTGGCGGCCCGGATGCAGTTGTCGGTGCCGGAGGTCATGCGTATCCAGAGTGAACCCGCACATATCAAAAAGCTGTACGGCGCGGACTCCAAGAATCGTGTCAAGGCGGATTTCGCCGCCAACTGCATTTTGGCGCGCCGCCTTGTCGAACGTGGCACCCGCTTCGTGCAGCTCTTCAACGGTGCCTATGCGTCGGGCGGACGTCTTAACTGGGACACCCACAACAGCATGCCGGAGCTGGTTCCCGGCCACGCCGAGGTCCTGGATCAGCCTGTAGCTGGCTTGTTGAAGGATTTGAAGCAACGCGGGCTGTTGGAGAAAACACTGGTTGTGTGCTGCACGGAGTTTGGCCGGATGCCGATGTTCCAGTTGGGAAATACTGGCCGGGATCATAATCCCGAAGGATTTACCGTCTGGTTCGCAGGCGGAGGCGTGCGCGGCGGCATGTCCTATGGGGCGACGGACGCCTTCGGATACAAGGCGGAGGAAAACCCAATTTCGATTCACGACGTCCATGCGACGATGCTGCACCTGCTAGGAATCGACCATGAACGTTTGACTTACTACCACAATGGCCTGCAGCGCCGACTGACGGACGTTCACGGTCACGTGGTCCACGACGTTATCGCCTGATATTGGAAGTCTGTGAACTGGCCATACCGACTTGGACCCGAGACGGCCCGGTGTTGTTGCCGCCTGTCGCGCGGGTCTGATTTGCGGACAGCGGTTGGCGCTCACCTGTTGTCGTGGCATGTTAGGGAACAGGACGCAGCGTCGCACAAAAACGGAACGACCAGAAAAAAAGGGCTCACGCATGAATCGCAATTATTATCACCACTGCTGGATTGTGCTGGCGGCCTTGGTTTCGGCACTGGGAAGTACCGGCCACACCCAGGAGGCGCAGTATTTCAATCAGAACGTGTCGGATAGCAATCCCCTCCGCACCGAACAGGCGCGAGAATTGGACGAGTATGTCAAAGCGCTCGCGGCTGACCGGTCTCGCCTGGCAACCGTGTTTCAGCCGGATTATTCCTCGACGAAGTCGTTTGAACGTTCAGCCCAGACATTGCGTATGAAGTTTGCCGACAGCATCGGCTACCCGCCACCAGGCGAACGCCCTCAGAAAAAGGCAACCTTCACGCAAATCGGCAGCGATTCGTTGGGAAACTATTACAGGGCGATGATTCCCATTTTGCCGGGCGTTCACTCAGAGGGAATTTACATTGTCCCGAAAGCGCTGAATGGTTCCGCGCCCCTGATGATTTCTATGCATGGCGGTGGTGGTTCTCCGGAGGTGGCCTTGTTCAATGGTGGTTCCAATTACCATGACATGGTCCGGGGCGCGGTCAAACGCGGGTACGTCGTCTACGCGCCGCAGCACCTGTTTCGAGCTGAAGGCTATCCCGCTGACATTCGTGCCCGGATTGACGCCCGGATGCGACTTGTGGGAACCAGTATCACAGCGGTCGAGATAGCGAAAATCACCTATGCGTTAGACGTACTAGAGAAACGCCCCGAAGTAGATCCGGCGCGTATTGGCATGGTAGGTCTGTCTTACGGAGGCTATTACGCGCAGGTTACACCGGCCCTGGATCGTCGCATCAAGGTGTCGGTGTCCAGCTGCTATTTTGGGGTTCAGGAGGGACGCTACGCGAAACAGGAACTGTCCGTACCGGGCGATTTCCGTTTTCAGAATCGGTTTACCTGGTTTCGCGACGCGGATCTGGTGGCCCTGATTTGTCCGCGGGCGCACCAGGTGCAGGCAGGGTCACGGGATAACGCGTCCCATCGTGAAATGGGCAAAGAAACCGCTCCCAGGGCCGCGGCTTTTTACCAAAAGTTGGGAGTATCCGAGAAATTTGAACACATCGTGTTTGAAGGTGGGCACGAGTTCGATGACGAGTCTGCCTGGAGCTTTGTCGAAAAGCACTTGTAGCAGGTACTGCCTCGATCGCAGGGCCGTTGGCGCGGCGGTGTCACGGCAATGATTGCAGTTCGGTCACGCGGCCAGGGGAACGCGATAGGCGTTCAGCAGGAGCGTCACTTCATCGCAAGGTCGCGTCAGCAGCCTGCGGGACAGGGCGCCAGGTCGAAGATGTTCTCGAAAATATGCGTGGGCGCCCTGCCGCAACGTAACCACCTCGGACTGTGACAGCGTGGTGGCGACGCGGATGGTTTCTGCCAAAGAACCGCGATCGTGGTAGGTCAGGCAATTCCTGCCATTCACCAGTGCTGGGTGCAGATAGTCTTGATACTGCAGAATGGGTATCGTCCCGCATGCCAGGGCTTCAATGACGTTGTGGCAGAGTGGCATCGCCGCGCCGGGGCAAGCGAGGAAAAAGTCGGCCTGCTGCATCGTGGCCAGCCAGGTTTCAAAAGGGATCCGGAATCGTTGTGTCTCGGCGCATAGAAATACCGCTGGGTTCAGTCGCTGCAGCTGCGTTGGGTGGTTGGGTTGGAAGATGTCCATGTCGTCGACCTGGGTGCGCGCCTGTTGAAGAACCTCCACGCGAGCTAGCATGCGGAATTTATCGACGACCGGTCCTGCTGCATATTTCTTGGGGTTGGTGTTGCCGCCGAAGAACATGCGGACCGGTCGCTCGGCGGCCAGATCGGGCGTCGGTGGAAAGGCGGCATGCGATTGGACATGGGGATGGACAAAAAAGGGCAATGGTTCTTCCCGGGAATCGGCCGGACGCCGTTCTCCGTAGTCAACGCGGATTGTTTTCATCGCAGCTGGCGAAGTTTTGCTGGCGTTGTCGGTAATCAGGAGGTGCGGCCCCCCGATCTGATCAATATCACGGTAAATCCCGAAAGGAAGCCCAAGGAGCTTTCTCTTATATTTTTTGTAACGCATGGTCGCCAGGAAACGATAACGATCCCTGTAAAGCGGCATGTAGCCCTGGTGCATAAAATCGCGGACGAGGTGAAACAGGTACCTTCCCATGCACGCGTCAATTTCCGTGCTGGAGAAGTCAAAGCATGCATAAGGTGGGTGGGTGTTTGACCGCGCCGCACGCCGTTTGAGAGTCAAATAGGTAATACCGTGCGCCGGCAAGACAAAACTCCGCATGGCTCGCGTCCATTGCGTCATGCAGTGCAGCGCTGCGGCAGGCATCGGTGCGTCCTTATGGGGATTGGCAGGAGTGGTCCGTGCGTTGTGATGGGTATCGACGTCTGAAGCGAGAAAAGTTTGGTTCAATGTCGAAGAGGGCCAGTAGCTCTGTCATTTCACCGCCCCTAGGATCGACCGCCACGCTAGCAAACACCGCGGCAGGGGGCCACTGCGAGGCGTTTTGTGCTCAGGGAGCTCCTGTGTCGCAGAACGCGTTGTCTGGTGGTGCGAATCCGGCGGTTGAAAGGGAGTGAGGGGAACATCGCTCGCGGTTGCCAAACCTGGCATGTCGGTGATCGTTTGCAGGGAGGGTTGTCGGGCCGGGAAAGTTGCTGAGTGGGCAGGTCATGGGCGCATGAAACAGAACCGACTGGTTACGCGTTGGTGGCATCAGCCAGCCGTCAACCGTGTTCGCCACGCGCTGACACCGTCATACTGGTACCGCGATTGCACGCACCAGTATCGCTCGTTGCCGGACTCCCTGATTGCGGATGCCATGAAGGCTGGCACCACTTAACTCTTTGGCTACCTGCAACAACACCCACAGTGTTCACCCTCGATGGAGAAAGAGGTGAACTATTTTTGCAGAAAGTTTTCTCGGGGTATGAAGTGGTACCGAATGCACTTTCCCCGTTTCACTGCCCGCACCCAGGGGAGTCAATGTTTTGAAGCTACTCCCCGGGTATATTTTTGACCCCAGGGTCCCACGTCGCGTGGTGAGTGAATTACCAAACGTGCGGGTGGCGCGTTTGCTTCGCGATCCGGTAGATCGAGCGTACGCGCATTACCAGCACAATGTGCGCCGGCAGAGATGAGGGCACTGACATTACAGAAACAGGAGGACGTATCATGGAGTGTTTGCGCAGCCGGTTTGGGATAGACTCCGTTTGCCAACCGGGTCGAAATGGCGAAACGCCTTGTCGTAGCGTTGCCGGGACCATGAGGAGTAAGGTCTCTTGAAGCGCAGGACGACACACCGCTGCTATATCTGTTTTCGCCCGCTTGATCTTTGCTATTGCGAAGCCATACCACGCGTTGCGAATCAGACCGAGGTGCTCATTTTGCAGCATGTGGCGGAACGATTTCACCCGTTCAATACGGCGCGAATCGTGAGGCATGGTCTACAGAGGTGCCGAATCGTTGTGGGGCATAACCGCGACTTTGCGAACGGGGGCCTGCCGGTCGCCCCGGACGCGGTCCTGCTTTATCCGGAAGAAGACACCCGCAGTAACGTGCGGTCCCACGTCGGCGTGCGGCCGAGTCAATTAATCGTGGTAGACGGCACATGGCACCAGGCAAAAACGATTGTCCGCGATTGCCGCCAATTGCAAACGCTTCCCAGGTTGCGGCTGACTCCGGCACAGCCAGGCCAATATCGAATTCGGCGTGAACCGACTCCCCTGAGCCTGTCCACCGTGGAGGCGACAGTGCAGGCCCTGTCGCGGCTGGAGCCGGAGACGCCTGGCCTAGACCAGCTCCTGGCGGCCTTCGAAACGATGGTGACAGCGCAAATGACGCGGCGCAGCAGGGAGCAGGGAACGCGACAGAAACTCCGGTCCGGGGGAGTTTACAACAAATACCCACGTGCCCTGTTCTTGCCCGCATCACAACTCGTGGTAGCGTATGGCGAGGCACCACCGAAGTCGCAAGAAGGTGGGTCGGACGTGCTGCAACCCGTCAACTGGGTCGCCCAGAGATTGGGCACCAACGAACGTTTTGAACAGGTGCTGCAACACGCAGTCGACCTCCCACACCGGGTTCGCGAACATATGCAACTGGCAGGAATCACACCAGACAGGTGTTCAACCAGGACCCATTTTGAGCAGGAGTGGCGCACGTTTCTCAAGCCCAAGGATGTCTTGGTGGTGTACCATGCACGGACTGCCCAATTGTTACAGGGCGCGACGGGCCCGCGTGTCCGGACTCTGGTTTTGAAGTCGATATGCGGGAAAACACCGGCCGCCTCCGGTTCGTTGGATGAAGTGCTGCGGGTGCTGGGCGTGAAGGCCCTTGACGCTTGGGGCCCCACCCGTGCGCACCATCGATTGGCTATGGCCGTCGCCCTGGCGGCGCATTTGCGCTTTTGTGCCCACAACGCGTGATTCCGGGATGCCCGTATAGGATATGCGCGATCCGCCGCGGTGGTGATGGATCACGGAGTAACGACTGTGACGAGCAGGCAGTGGAAACGGTCCTCAGTTCGTACTGGGCGACAGGGCATCCCGACCGTTACTGGCAACCCGGGTTGCTGGCGCTTGCTGGTATCTGGATTTGCCACACCCATGGTGATCGCACCCGAGGGCGAATTTCACCACTGGCGACCACAACATGATCACCGAATCGTACAGCGTGGGTGGTGACGTGGTTTTGCGGCGTGGTGCCGGCGCCACTCCAGCTGTTTGCCGCCGTGTCGAATTGCCAGGCACGTCGCGGAAATCCTGGGTGCCGGTCTTTGAGAACGTCGGCTTGCCCGAATAGCGTACCGTCGGCCCCGCCCAGAATAACGATTTTGTGCTCGGCGGCAGCAATGGCGGTTCCCGCCATTACACACCGTGGCGCATCAGCACGACGCCGCCACTGTCGCAAACGTACGTTGTATTCCCAGGTGTCGCGCAGAAACTGGACACCCCCTTGGCCCTGACGCCGCCCACTAATGACATAGAGGCAGTCGGACCCTTGGTTCTGTGAGACGGTGAGATTGAAGGCCCGTGGGCCACCAGGGCACGGGGGCAAAACGCGCCAGACGCGGCTGGCCGGAGGCGCAACGCCGGATAGATCAAGTGCCCAAAGATTTGCCATTGCAGAGTCCAGGCCAGCGCCATGCTGTCCTCCGGCGAGGTAGAGAACCTCGCCAAGCAATGCTGCCTGGCCATACGCGCAAGGCCTGGGGAGAGGTGGGTAGTCGACCTGAGTCACCCGCTGGCCTGATGGGTCCCACTGCAATGCAAACACACGTTTGAAAGTTGTCTGGCCGCGATTGCCACCCAGGCAGATAACTCCCTTGTCGGTCGAAATCGCCGCCCCATACGCAATGGGAACAGGCAACGTCCCACCGTCTTTCCACGTGTATTGACTGCCATGTCTGACCAGAATATGAATTTTGCGGCGCCAGCGTTTCTCCGACTTCCAGATCGGGCGTGGAAAATTGGCACCGCCCGCCACCACCAACGCTCCGTTGTGGACGCCTATAAAGGGCCCCGCTACGCCCAATGGATCGGGGAGATCGGGGAGACGTGTCCACGTCAAGGCAGACTGTCGGCCAGCGGTAACGCGGAGGTTTCCCCCTTGCGCACAGGTGGAGCTGTTTAAGACGAGTGGCAGGGTGCCAACCAGTAGGAGGAGGATGGGGGATGTAACGAGGCTTATTTTCTCGACAGAATTGGCGCGATCAGTGGTCGCCAGGCGGGAGCGAATCGTGGTGAGCATGGGTGCCTGCTTGCGAAGAAGAAATCATTCCAACCGCTAGAGACTATGGTCAATCGGTACGTTATGCCAGCACTGTTGGCAAATAGCTAAACGGATCGGGAGACCTTCAGCCACCCGTTGCCGGTCCCACGCGATGACCGTTCGATGTTCAGTTAATTGCCGGCGCGTGCTAAAAAGGGGGCAAGATGCTGTCGCTTCAGTACAACGCTGTCGTGCTGGAGGTGCAGGGCAGAAAGTAGACTGACTGTAGGCGACGCTGCTGCGTCGCTTGGGAAAAGGGAAAAACATGACGCAATCGATCGTGACGCGTTGGCGCAAGCCAGGGCTCCTGACCTGGGCCCTCCTCTCCTTGTCAGCTACGGCCGGCATTGCCCAGGAGATCAGTTATCGCGAGTGGAGGGAACGTTGTCTGCGTGCTCCCTCCAATCGGAGCCTCAGTGGACGGTTTCCAGCGCGTTCCGTGTTACCTTTGACTGACCTCGGAGACCTGGAACGTCTCTTGGATCGCATGGTCTCAATCTACCGTCAGGGAACACTTGGTCAGCCGAAACACTGGGTGGGGACGGCGCCCAAGCAGAACGAGTTTTTTGATACGACACGGAGCTATTTCACTCGACCGCCCACCCCATTCCAGCCGTTTGCGCAGAGAGTCACAGCTGAGCCCGGTGCCGAGTTTGTTTTCCACGGTGATTTTCACGGGGACATCCGCTCGTTCATGGGCATGCTCAAGTGGCTCAACGAGAACGGCCGCATGGCAGGTTTTCGCCTCAAGAGTCGACGCTGCTATCTGGTCTTCCTGGGTGATTACACCGATCGGGGTGCCTATGGTGTGGAAGTGCTCTATACGCTCTTCCGTTTAGCGGTCGAGAATCCAGGCCAGGTCTTGATGGCCCGAGGGAATCACGAGGATTTTCTGCTCACGGCCAATTATGGGTTCCTGCATGAACTACGGGCGAAGTATGGACCGGGCACCAATCCGTTAAGGATTTGGCGGATGTTTGATTTCCTGCCGGTCGTTGTCTATGTGGGGGTGGGGAAGGATTACCTGCAATGCAATCATGGCGGCATGGAACCAGGATACGATCCGCACGACTTGTTGAACGCTCCCGACAGCGTGAGTTATCAGCTGTTGGGACCAATCACACGCCGGCAATTTCAACAGAACCACCCACAATGGGTCTCTCCGTTGGACGCTCGGACGCGACAACTCTTGTCGACGAGGATGCTTGATTTTCGGCCCCAAAATCCGACTAGGCCGCATTCAATCGGATTCATGTGGAGCGATTATTCACTTTACAATGACGCTCCACCGCTCGGGTACAACACCAACCGGATGGCATTTGTGTTTGGAGAAACTTCGACGGGGTATTTGTTGCGCTACGCCAGTCGGGGCTCGGCCCAACTGCATGCGGTTTTCCGTGCGCACCAGCACTCCAGCGTTCCGAACCCGATGATGAACAGGTTGATCACGTCGCGGGGCGCTTTTCGCCACTGGCAGAGAGGGGATAGCGTGCGACAGGAGAATGCGACGCCTGATATCCTGAAAAGACTTGTGGAAACGCAGCCTGTCCGACATGTCACGGAGGGATCGGTGTGGACCTGGAACGTCTCTCCGGACAGTGTTTATGGTCGTGGGAATCAATATGCATTTGATACGATCGGCGTACTCAAAACGACTGGCCAGTTTAGCCAGTGGAAGGTGCAAGTCGTCAACATACCCATCAGCGTGGAGTGATCCGTTGTGGTCTGGCTGCCACGCGCTGCGCGGTGAAACATCCAGCCAAGCATGGCGAACAGCAAGGTGTCGAAGTAACCTGGTGTTTTGTGTAGCGAGTCGCGTAGCCTGCAGACCTGGAGCTCCGGAATGACGAGTCGGATCTTTCGTTTACCCATCGTTTTGCTGTTTGCGATTCCCGTGACGGCGCAAGGTGCCGATCAGCAGAAACCAAATCGCAATCGCGGCATTGTTGTTCTGGCAGATTCGCCCGCAGTGCACAAGGAACTCAAATTGACTGAACGCCAGGTGGCAGACGTGAACAAGGCGGTCACGGAAGCGCGACAACAGATTCAGAAAGCCAGACAACTCTCAAGTGCGTCCCAACGACGTGAGAAACAATCGGACGCGACGAGAGCTCTGCGTGATGTCTTGGCCAGGAGCCTGGACGAAGCACAACACAAGCGTCTGTTCCAGATCGAAATCCAGTGGACGTCGGGCGCCTGGATGTTGCTCCGTCAAGAGCTGCGGCCTGTCCTTGAACTTTCGAAAGAGACGCGCGCCGCGATACGCGATCTGGCCTTCAAGTCACGAGACGATACGGAACGGTTACGGGCGCAGCTGCAACCCGAGAGGAGAAAGGAAACCCAGCAGGAGGTCCGGAAACTTCTTGGCGAGTCGCGGGCGGCCGCGTTAAAACTGTTAAGCCCCTCACAGAAACAGAAGTGGGAAGCCGCCAAAGGGGCAGAATTCAAACTGCCTATAGCGGAAAAGAAAAAGTAGCCTCAAGAGAAAACGGAGACGCGAACGGCACGCCGGAATCTGTGCCAGGGACCGGGAACTGGCGACTGGTCGACTAGCCGCCGGGGCTGCGATTGCGGTATCATCGACTCGCACGGTGATTGGGCATCTCTCCCTGGTGGTGAACGTTCGTGTTAACTCGCAGCCTTGACACAACGGCGGCTGTTCTGCTGATCACGGGTGGCTGCCTGCTGACAATTCTCTGGTGGATTGCACATGTTCCCGCGCAACCTGCGGCTCGCGAGCAGGTTGCTGCGCAGGTCCGCGATGACGGGGCGTATCGCAATCGACGTTTCGGTGGGCGCGGCGGATCCGGTTTTCGACCGAGGCGGGTGCCTGCACGCGACGAGTTTCCCCAGTGGCAGAATGCTCCCGGTTTTGAACAGGATGCGTTTACCTTCGTCCGGATTCAATATGACTCTTACGGCCCTTTTGGCTGGTGGGATCGCTGGGACAACGACTACCCCGACGGCGACTGGAATTTTTCCTACCGGTTACAGCAGATGACGTCCCTGAGGGTCGATCCGGATGGCCGCGTTTTGCGCTTTTCCGATCCGGATTTGTTTCGGTACCCCTTCATCTATTTGGCAGGGGTGCAAACCATGCGTTTGAGTGAAACGGAGCATGTCGCACTGCGCCGTTACCTCCTGAATGGAGGGTTTATGATGGTCGACGATTTCTGGTCCGCACGTGCCTGGGAAAATCTGCAGGCCGAAATGCGGCAGGTGTTTCCCGACCGCGAGCCCAGGGAACTCTCGCTCGACCACCCGATTTTTCACCAGGTCTACGACCTGGATGAACTTCCTCAGGTCGTCGATTTCAAGACCTGGAGCGATGGTTTCACCTTCGAACATGCCCATGGTTCTTCAGGAGGCGACCATGCACCGCACTTCTGGGCTTACTATGATGACCGGGGCACGGTGGTGGCCCTGCTCTGCCACAACAACGACATAGGTGACGGTTGGGAACGCGAGGCAGAGAACGAAGCCTATTTTCGTGAATTTTCCGAGAAACGATCTTACCCGTTGGGTATCAATGTTGTGACGTACGCGTTAACGCATTGATACAGTTCCCGCGGCCCGGCGGGATCGTAACGGTCGCAGCACAAGGAGAGAGCTGATGGTGGTTCGCGCGCATGACGGACGGACGGGTGTTATCTGCGGGCGCGCCAGTGCGGCGTTGATGGTAATGCTGTGGTCTGCATTACTACCTGAGATCAGTGGCCAGCAGACGTGGGTGGACGATCGGTTTGAGGATTTTGCCAAAGGGACACTCGATGCGGGCGGACAGAATCTCTACATCAGTCGTGATGGCTCCTTGCGCACGATCAACCAGTTTGACTTGAATGCCGATGGGCAACTTGACCTGATATTTAACTGCACGCACGACACGTACCAGATGCTGCCCGCGACGGTCGGTTGGCTCGACGAGTCGGCAAAACCGGGCACGCAGCAATTGAACGTCGAAGGGTCGCGGTCAGTTGCGCTGGGAGATCTAAATCGCGATGGGTACACGGACGCCGTGTTTTGTCCAAACCAGATTGGCGTTCATCACGAACGACGCCATCTTTCGATCGCCTGGGGTGGGGCGAACGGTTGGGACGCCAGTCGGATCAACGGGGCGCTGCCCATGCAAGGAGCGATCGACGTCGCGATTGCAGACCTGAATGATGATGAATATCCCGACATCGCGGTGTTGGGGTCGGAACGCTGGCGCGTTGACCAACCTGCGGGTCGCATCGTGCGGGTATTCTGGGGCAGCCACGACGGTTTTGAACTGATCGACCGGAGTGATCTCGGTGTGGCTGAGGGGGTGGATCTGGCTGCGGTCGATGTCGACGGCAATGGCAGGCTGGAATTAGCCGTTTTGAGCACCAAGGGACATATCACGCTGGTGAGCGCGGTCGACGATGCGGCCCATGCCAAACGACCAAGAAGTCACGTCATTACGCTACCGGGCAAGGACGTCACTTGTCTGACCGCGGCGGACTGGGAGGGGCGTGGTCAGATGGGGCTCGTCGTGGGAACGCGTGGGCAGGAGATCTATCTGGTGGGATTGCCCAGCGCGGAAACGGATGTGGAAGTTCGCACGTTCCCGGCCGGCGCTGCGTCGCACATCTGTGTTGGCGATCTGGATGACGACGGTAGCCCGGACATCGTGTTGACCCGGTTTTCCGGAGCGCGTGCCGCGGGTGGAGAACAGGCGGGAGCAGATACCAACGCAAGCGATCGAATCCGTGTCCTGTGGGGCCAGGAGGGCGATTTCTCGCCCTTGCGCGCCACGTCGATTCCCCTGCCATACGTAGCCGCCACGGCGATTGGGGATTTGGATGGTGACAACCGGCTCGATCTGGCAGTTGCGGTTCATCAGTCCGACCGCCGCTTCAATGGGACATCGTACTTTTACCTGGGCGACGGGCAGCGCGGGTTTCTACGCGTTGCAGGTGGCTTTAGTACCGCGGGCACGACCGGCGTGGCCATCGCACCGCGGGAGCAGGCCAGGCCGCCGCGTGCCATCTTCTGCAATAGTATCGGGGGCCGCGCCGATGAGGGCGTTCCACTCCTCGTTTATTGGGGAAACCGGCGAGGTTTTCGTCCTGACGATGTCTGGAAGATTCCCTTTCACAGTGGTTATGAAGCCAGCGCTGCAGATTTGAATGCAGACGGGTTTGTGGACCTGATTGCGCTGAATTCGGGGCATGCCGGGGACGCAGCGCACGCCGACCCGACACTGGGCGCGAACATCTTCTGGGGCGGCGAGGATGGTTTCGACTTGAAAGCCCGACGGACGGTTTTGCACGAACACTTTCTGGGCACAAGTGGTGTGGCCGACCTCAATCGCGACGGCTACCTGGATCTCGTGCTGGAGCCGTTCGCCGCAGAGCCAGGTTCAACGGACATGCTGTTTGTTTACTACGGTTCGGCGGACGGTTTCGGCCGCGAACAGCGGGTCGCGTTCCCTTCTGAAGGCTATTCACAGGAACACTTGATTGCGGACCTTAACTCAGACGGCTGGCTCGACATCGCGGTCACTACGCGAAAACTACACTGCGTCAGGATCTTCTGGAATGGCCCGGACGGTTTTGATCCGCAGCGCGAGCAGCGTCTTAAGATTCCCGGTCCCGTCGGCGTCGATGCGGCGGACTTCAATGGCGATGGGCATCTCGACCTGCTGGTCGGAAGTTATAACGATCCACTGGCCGGCTACCGAGACATGGGCAATGTGATTTTCTGGGGAGGCGAGGCGGGGTATCGGACGTGGAATGCCCAATGGCTCCCCGGTTTCTCCCCTTTGGGGCGGTCCATTGCCGATCTCGATGGTGACGGCCACCTCGACATCTTTTCGCCACAGCATAGTGGCGAACTCACTCGAGAAGATCTGGCCTGCCACATTTATTGGGGTAGCGAAACCGGTTTTGCGACCCGTCAGCGTACGACGTTGTATTGCGATTCGGTCAACGATTCAATGATCGGAGACTTCAATTCCGACGGAAAACTTGATCTCGCCGTCAATGCGCACACGCGCCACGGCAACCACCGTACCCAATCACGCGTCTTCTATAACGATGGGCAACGATTCCAGAACCCGCAAATCCAGAGACTCCCCACCAACGGGCCTCACCTGATGTGGGCGGCCGATGTCGGCCATATTGCCGACCGATCCTATCGGCAACGGTATGAATCCGCCGTGTTTCGCTTGCGCGAACCGGCGGAGTCCGGTCGTCTCCAGTGGCAGGCAACCCAGCCGCCGCAAGCGAGTCTGACGTGGGCTGTTCGATCCGCCGCCACACGCGACGCGTTATCGCGCGCCGCGTGGCGGGCCGTACCGACGGCGGGCGGCGCCAACCCTTTTCGTCTGAAGCGGGAGGATCGGTTTCTGCAGTACCGAGTGGCGTTGGGCGCCGCCAATGGGTGCGGTTACCCTGTCGTGGAGCGGGTGGAGATTGAGGTCCGCTAGTACGATCCGGCTCGCTCCAGGTATGCCGGCAGTGGTATGATGAGGGCTCGGCTGGATCCCCTTTATGACCGGATACACAGGAAGACCGCCATGCATCGTTACGGATGTCGACCACAGGACCATCCACAGATCGGCCGACGGGAATTATTGGAAGTCGGGGGGGTGACCCTGGTGGGAACGGGCCTGGCCGATTTGCTCCGGCTTGAGGCGGCAGGTGTCGCAACGCCTCGATCAGCCGAGGCAACCGCCAAATCTGTTGTCTTCATCTTCCAGTCGGGTGGTCCTTCGCAGCATGAAACGGTCGATCCCAAGCCAGAAAGTCCAGAGACCATTCGGGGAGAATATGGAACGACGGCGACCCGCCTTCCGGGGGTCCAGTTTTGTGAATACCTTCCCAAATTAGCCTCCCTGGCGGATCGGTTTTCGATTGTCCGCACCATGCACCATGTGGCCGGCAGGGAGTTTCGCAATGAACACAGCAGTTGCCATTACCTGTTGCACACCGGGACGACTGCGCTGCCGGTCGGTGATACGAACGCGTCGATCTCCAATCCACGCGAGGGTCGGATCAGTTGGCCTTCGATCGGTTCGATGATTTCTTATGCGGCGCCGACTTCGACGGACGTACCGCTGCCGGCGGTGGTTGAGTTGCCCCGCGGTAACTTGATGCGGTATCCGGGACGCGACCCTGGACTTTTGGGACCTCGTTATGGACGCTTGGGTGTTGATTTGGCCGCGCCTTGCCACGCCAAGGACGCGGCAGGATCCTGTCCAAATTGTTTCAGTCATGACGATCCCAATCTCGACCCGGAACGTGCGCCGGGGACGGGTGCCAAGGCGTGGTGGGACAATAGTAGCTGTCGGCAGCCGGATTTCCATTTGCCGAACCTGGGCAATACCGGGTCGGTTTCCATTCCGCAGCTGGAAGACAGGCGGGCGTTGTTGGGCCGTCTCGACGCGTTACAGCAGGGGCTCGAAAAGGCGGACCGGAGTGGTGCCGTGGCAGCCTGGGACGCCTACCGTCACCAGGCCATGCGTTACGTGCTGGCAGCCCGGCCTGGCCGTGGGAATCCATTTGATCTGACACAGGAGTCGGATCGCACACGCGACCTCTACGGTCGCGAAGAGTGGGGCCAGGGCTTCCTGGTGGCCCGGAGACTGGTAGAAGCGGGTGTCCGCATGGTCCAGATCAATTTGCGTGGCTGGGATACCCACCAGAACGCATTTCGCGACCTGAAGAGCAAGCTGCTGCCGTCGATCGATCATTGTCTGAGTGGGTTTCTCACCGATCTTGAAGCGCGAGGCTTACTGGACGAGACACTGGTGATAATGTGCGGCGAAATGGGGAGGACTCCCAGGATTTCTCCCATCAGCCCCAATGGCAAGAATGCTTCGGGGGAGCCGTTCACCCCAGGTCGGCATCACTGGGGCGACGTCTTTCCCTGCTGGTTTGCGGGGGGCGGGATTCAGCCCGGGCGCGTGGTGGGGCGGACCGACGCGCAGGGGGGCGTTCCAGTGACAGACGCGTACACGCCAGAAGATCTGGCGGCCACCATCTTCCACTGCCTGGGCATCGGACCGGACCGCGAATTTCGCGATGCCGGCGATCGACCCTACCGCGTCTACCGCGGGCGTCCGATCGAGGCACTGTTGTAGGCATCGCATCAAAACGGTGGGGCAGCGTGGCCTTGCGCACCTTGGAACGCCCCCTGCCCTGGCGTCATGATAGCGACTCGAAAAATGAACGCGTGGGAGGAGTGGCGGTGAATCCGATACCAAGCATACGCTTTGACGGGACGCTGCGCCCATCACAGGCGGATGTGGTCAAGATCGTGCAGGCACAGTTGGAGGACGATCAACGGCGTCTGCATATCGTGGCGCCGCCGGGATCCGGGAAGACGGTGTTAGGTCTTTATTTGTGGGCAGAGATCATTCGCCGACCCGCGGTGGTGTT
>PBOG01000156.1 GCA_002724245.1 Planctomycetaceae bacterium | reverse complement strand
CTTTGCCGGCCAGTGATCTTTTTCCCAGATCCGATGCCTGCTCCAGCGTTCCGTCGAGTCGTTCGCTGAGGGAGGGGCCGGTTTCTGTAAACGCGTCCTCCGCATCGGCTGCGGTGCCGCCACCGAAGTCAATACCGCCCGCGTCCTGTAAACTCCCTTCGGCTTCCGCTTCCTGGAGGGCCTTCGTCAGGCCTTCCAGCATCTTGGCCTGGTCGGCGTCTTCGTCCCCCCCTCCCAACGCCTCGTTGAGAGCGTCGGGCGTCGTGTTCTCTTCGACGCCTGCACTTGGATCGACTTGATTGGCCGCGTTCTCCGCATTGTCCGCGGAGCCGCAGCCCATCCAACTTGCCAGCAACAGTAACCCCAGAACGCGTTTCATGGGAAATTCCTTTTTGTGTCCAAGACGTTGGCTGTACAAGGCGGCACTCCATTACGCCGCGGGCTTGCTTGTAGTTTGACCAATCGCGCCGGCAGAAACAGATGCCACCTATTATAGCCGGCTGGAGGGAAAACGTGTCCAGGGCAGAAGCGGGTGGCACTGCTGGGACACACTCGTGGTGAGATTTTCAGGTTTTCCGCCGCCCTTTCCGTTCGACCCACTTGTAGGCTACCTGGGCGTTGAGTGAGCAGAATTTACGCATCGCCTGCGCGCCGCGTTCCGCGACGTAATCGAGAATCAGTTTTTGTTGGGTGCGGTAATCGGCGGCCAGGGCTGAGACCGGCCAATCGCTCCCGTAGATAACGCGATCCTCTCCCAGGGCATCGAAGACGATGTCCAGATAGGGGCGATAAAACTCCAGGTCGCTGGGAGGTTTACGACCACCCTGGGCGGCGCCCCAGACCAGCGCCGAGACTTTGCAGTAGACGTTGGGGTGCCGGGCTGCGGCTCGCATCGCCTGGACCCAATTGGCCGGCGGTGGGTCCTTGGTGATCGGCACGTTGGCGATGTGGTTGATGACCAGCCGCAAATCAGGCAGCAGCCTGGCCAGGCGATCGACCACCAGTGGGCTGGTCGGGCCACCGATGACATCCAGTTCCCGGTCGTGTGTGCCCAGCAACTTGAAGGCAGCCGCTTTGTCCGCCTCCAGGACCTTGGTGACCACCTGGTCGTTGACACGAATACCGCGGAACAACGGGTTGGCAACAAATCGCTTGAGGTGTTTGGCGTAGTCGGCGCTGATGGGATCAAGTCGCCCCACAATTCCTACCACGAAGGGGTCGTCGCGTGCCAGGTCGAGCAGCCATTGATTGTCTTCCAGTCGCTCGCTGGCCTCCACGATAATGGTACCGGTGACCGGTTTGTACTGGGGTTCTGCTCGCAGGTCTTTGGGCAGGACTGTACGGTACAAAGGTGAGTCTTTGCGGGGCCAGGGAATGCCACCGGGACGGGTGGGGTCGTAGAAATGCGTGTGACAGTCGATGATGTCCAGTGATGGCTCTGCAGCTGCGGAGCTGTACGGTGGCAGGGAAAGCGTGGCGGCGCTGGCCAGGCTACCGGCAAGTAACGTGCGGCGGGTAGTCACAAGGCATTTCCTCTGGTTTGCAAGAGAATGTTTGGAGATCGTCAATGCAATGCCTACGATACGCAGTGCAGCGGCGTACTCTGTCTGGCGCAGATGAAGTGCGCAGTAAGTTCGCTGCCAGCGAGGCGAACCTAGTATAACGATTTGCAGAGCGCCGGACTGTGCACTGGAGTACAACGGCGACGATATCCTGGGCAAGAGGAGCTATTCGTGAGGACGAATGTGGTGCGAGCAGGAAGTGTGTCCCAGAGGTTCTGGTGGCTGGGTTTGCTGGGGTTTTCATGGATTGCTGCGACAGTGCATGCCGCGGACGTGGCAGGTACCGCGGTGCCTGAGCGGGTCGGTGATTTGCCAATTCTCGCTGTGGACCAGTTCCTGCGGGTCGATCGCCAGACGCTCCCCGATCGCCAGACGGCGCGGACTTCTGCCTTTATTCTCAAGACGCAACCGCATGGGGTAACGGGCAGCGCCTACGTGATCCTCACCGACCATCAGGATCCCGCCTTCCGGACCCCGCTGACGCGTCTGGCGGAGGCGCGGGGGGGGACGATTCTGACCTTTGATGATCTCACCCGGTTGCCCGCCGACGCAGCCCAGCGCGCCGAGCTGCGGCAGAAATTACAGGCGTTGGGCGTCCGTTTCCTGGCCATCGCACCCCGCCTGGAGTCGTTTCGCGAGAACACGCTGCTGGCGATCTGGGAAGTGGCCGCGACGCTCGACGAAGACCCCCAGCTGGATCTGTTTCCCGGTGTGCTGATTGCGTCGGCTGCCAAACCGTTTGCGGCACTCATCCAGCGTTCGATTGAGTACCAGTCGCGCCGGCCCGCAGAACTACAGCCACTGGCGCTCAGTCAGGTCCGCACGGCATCTGAATTGCGTTCGCTCCAGAAAGCGGCCGTGCTGCGGAAGTGGTTTGCCCGCTGGCAGGTGCCGACGCCGATTGTGGCCGTCTATGGGAACCGGTCAGGCGGCGCCGTGGAATTGACGGGGCAGCAAATCTGGAATCTCCGCGCAGCCGAGGGGCAGCGTTTTGTCCGCCGTTTCCCCGCGCCGGTTTCCCAGGCGCTGAGCAAGGCATCGCTGGTGGTGATGCATGGCCACGGGATTCCTGGGATGTCGTGTGGCGTTGATCTGGAAGGGCTGCCCGGAGATCTGGCCGGCAAGTTGATGCTGAGCGGTTCCTGCTTCGCCGTCGCACCGGCGCAGTCCGATCTGGCGGCCCTCAAGCAGGCGCCGGGCGGCTATCGTGTCGAGGCCCGGCAGGCCTTTGCGCTCCGCGCCATTGATCAAGGTGCCACGGTGTTTTTTGGGCACATGCGATTGAGCGCGGGTTTTCCGCACTTGTTTCCCGTACTGGAAGGCTGGCTGCAGGGGCAGACGATCGGTGAGTCGCACCAGCGGTTACTCAACGCGATCATCGCCATGCGGGGGTTCCGCAAAGGCCGCTTTGTGATACCGGACGACCAGCTCCAGCTGCGGCGGATTCCACAAAACCGGCTGCTGTATGTCACGCTGGGCGACCCGGCGCTGCGCCCCTGTTTGTCCCCGGACCCGCCGCAGGCAAAGTAGACCTCCTCGCGTGCGCCCCCCCCGCGGGTGATTCGGTCCAGGCGGTTGTCTGCCATTTCCATGGGAGCGTCATGTCCTCAATCGTCGCAACGCCCAATGGGCGACTTGATGACCGCGGAGTGCACGACCGCTGGTTCATTTTGAGCCTGCTGTTCGTCAATTACTTCACGCTCTATATGCATCGCTACATTCTCAACTACATCCAGCCGCCAATCCGCGCTGAGCTGGGGCTGAGCGAGTTTCAGCTCAACACCATCGCGGCCGCCTTTCAGTTTTTCTACGCCTTTGCCGCGCTATTTGTTGGCTATTTGAGTGACCGTCATCGGCGCCGTACGGTGTTGATCTGGTCGTTGTTGTTGAGCACGCTGGCATTCATGGGGATGGGACTGGCGCAGGGGTTCTGGGATTTGCTGGCGATGCGGATCCTGCTGGCGATCACGCAGGCGGCCAACGTGCCGGCGATTGCCGGGATCATGGCCGACTGTTTTACTCAGCGAAATCGGTCGCGGGCGGTCAGCGTCTATCTGCTCTCCAGTCCCTTTTCGGTGGTGGTGGCAGGTTGGGCGGGCGGTTGGGTCGCTGACGAGTACGGCTGGCGAAACGCGATGTTCGCTTTCGGGACGCTGGGTATTGCGGTGGTGGTCGGACTCTATCTGTGTTTACGCGAACCGGACCGGATCCAGCGGGATGTGGATCGATCAGAGCGTATGTCTCTGGCGATCACGCTGCGGGCCGTGCTCTCGGTCCCCAGTTTCCTGCTGTTGGCGGTGGCCTACCTGCTGGCCAGCAATGTGTGGCAGCAACTGAATTTCTTCCTGCCCTTGCACGTGTATGAGCATTACCAGACCAACCTGGCAGAGGCGGGTCGGTTATCGACCCTGGCGCCCCAGATTGGCACGGTGATTGGATTGATTGTCGGCGGTTGGCTGGCTGACCGCTGGACGCGGCACTGGATCGGGGGACGCTTTGGTGTGCAGATCCTGGGCCTGGTGATCGCTGCGCCAGCAGTCCTGGTGATCGCCCTGGTCGATTCGCAGTTGATGATTCAGCTTGCCCTCGTGTTGTGTGGTATCGGGATCTGGCTGTACATCCCGAACCTCTGGGCTACCACCTTTGAAGTGGTCAATCCGGCGGCCCGTTCGACCGCGATCGGCCTCTTGAACGTGATTGCCGGGTTACTTGGATCGTGGCCTTACCTGGTGGTGGGCTGGTTGCGGGATGAAGGTGTGATTCGCGACTTGCGTCACGTGTTTCTGGTTTTTGTGGGGGTCCTCTGCGTGGCGATTGGGACGCTGTGGTATCTGGTGGGGCGCACGCTGGCGCGCGACCGGCAGCCGGACTAGCTTGCCTGGGTACCTGTACCGGCGAGCGCTCCAGAGAGCACAACTAGATCGTGGGGTGTGTCGCGACTGCCCGATCAGGAACGTGGCCCCGGCGGAACGTCTGCCGGCTGGGGCAGCTTGGCACGCCACTTTGCGGTCTCTGCCGGCTTTTCCCAGGACTGGTAGAGCGCGACCAGCCGCTGGAGGGCTGCCGTCACGCGTTGCGCGGCCGGTGGGCGGGGGGATTCCAGAGACTTCTCCAGGGCGGCCAGACTTTCCAGCAGCAGTGGTTCGGCAGCCTCAAATTGCTTGACCGCCGTAGCGCGATCCGATT
The DNA here is from genome assembly GCA_002724245.1 of Planctomycetaceae bacterium. GTDB lineage: Bacteria > Planctomycetota > Planctomycetia > Pirellulales > Pirellulaceae > UBA9264. Next base: position 26,451 of record PBOG01000156.1, on the reverse strand, counting down.
CCAGGAGCTGTTGGCCCTGACCCAGCAGGGCGGCACCCAGCATATTTTGTACGTCCGCGGTAACCCATGCCTGGGGCAGGTGCTGCTGGTGCAGTTGCAGGCATTCACGAAGATACCCTGCCGCCTGGGAAAACTGCCTGGACTGCAAGAGATCGTGACAGACTGGCGCCAGTTGGCGGGCGAAGTTCAGCGGTTGCTGGGCCATTTGCTGGCGCTGGATTTCCACCCACTGCGCCACCAGGGGTAATCCCTGTTCGGCCTGCCCGGTGGCCAGGTAGAGCCTGGCCGCGGTCAAACGGATCGCCTGGGTCGCCGGGTTTTGGCCGCCCAGCCGGGCTTCCTGGACGGGCAGCAATTTCGCGTAGATGGCCAGTGCCTCAGCCCAGCGTTGTTGTGCGGCGTGGACATTCGCCTCGCCTTTCCAGGCGGCCAGCGTCACCCGGTGTTCTGGCCCCAGCGTTTCTGTGGCGGCTTCCCGGACTTGTGTAAAAAGGGCCAAGGCCTGGCTGTACTGTTTGGCCGCCAGCAGCGCATCTCCCAGATTGAACAGCACCATCAACGTGTTGGGATGCTGGGGACCGAGTTTGGCCTCAAAACCCTGTCGTGCTTGTTGGAACATCTCTACGGATTCCTGCAAGCGTCCGGCGGAACGATAGGTCGAAGCCAGGTTATTCATGGCGCCCAGTGTGTTGGGGTGATCGTCTCCCAGCTTGTTGCGCAGTTGCCGTAGATTCGCTTCAAACAACGCCAGTGCTTCGCTGGCGCGACCGCTGGACCGATACCCGGTTGCCAGATTGTTGAGGGTGGTCAGTGTGTTGGGATGAGCGGGCCCCAGCTTGCTTTGAAACTGCTTGAAGGCGGCTTCCCAGAGTGGGATCGCGTCTGCCAGTTTGCCACTCAATTGGTAGGCGCTTGCCAGGTTGTTCATCACCCCGAGGGTGCGGGGGTGGTCTGTTCCCAATTGTTCCTGGCGGTATGCCAGGACTTGTTGATAGAGGGTAATGGCTTCGGGGAACCGCTCGGCGTCGGCGTAATCAAGGGCCAGATATTGCATGGCGTTTATGGTGCCGGAGTCGCGGGGGCCCCACTCCTGTTGGGCCAGCCGAACGGCCTCTTCGTGTATTTGCAGGGCCTCAGCACGGCGTCCGATTGAGCGGTAGACCACCCCCAGGTTTCCCATGCTGGCGATCGTTTCGCGATCGTTGGGGCCGAGGGTAGTTTTGTATGCCTGCAGCACCTGCTCGTGCAGTGTGATCGCTTCGGCCGATTGCCCCGCGGCATCGTAGGCGACCGCCAGGTCGTTCGTTGCTTTGAGTGTCAAGCGATGCTGGGGTCCGAGTTCGTCCTTGCACGCTTGCAATACTTGTTGGTGGAGTGATAAAGCGATCTCGAGCTGGCCGGCTGCCTGGTGCGCTGTTGCCAGATGGTTGAGGATCGACAAGGTGGTCGGATGTTGTTTTCCGAACCCGCTGACGGCCAGTTTGTGGGCAGTTTGAAGTTGGGAGACCGCCTTGGTCCCCTCGCCCAGTTTGGTATAGCTGGTTCCCAGGATATCGCGCATGGCCAATTCGACGTCGGGTGCGTTCTTGAAATCTGCGGCGATTTGCGGCTCGGCCGCGTCCAGAGCTGCCCGGATCGTGGTGTTGACGCCCAGCCCACCCGCGCCATCCGCCGGCCGCGCCGCGGCCAGGATGTCATTCTTGAGGAAGGTGAGTATGGCCTGCGACTTCTGGCGTGCGCTTTCCGCGACTTGTTGGGAGCGTTGTGCCTGGGCTTGTGCTTGTTCGGCCTCGATCCGCGCGGTTCGTTCGGCCCGGTTGGCGGTTTCCAGTTCGCTGTTCTTGTTCGCCAGCAATTGATTATTGGAGGCAACGATGCTCGTCAAGGTGATCGCACTGGCCAGTCCCACCACCAGTGTGGCGGCGACCATGGCGGTGACTGCCGGGTGTCTGCGCATCCAGCGTTGCCATCTTGCCAGCAACGGTTCGGGGTACACGGCCGTGGTTTCGTCTGCCAGGTACCGTTCGACGTCGTCGGCTAGCAGCGCAGCGGACGCGTAACGGTGCGTGGGTTCCAACGCCATGGCTTTCAAACAGATGGCATTCAGTGCGCCCGGGATCTGTGGGTTTACCGCGCGTGGCGCGGGGAAGTCACCGGCTCGGATTTGTCGGACCATGCGGGTGAGATCGGTGCCACGGATCGGCGCCCCGCCAGTCAGCAGGTAGTAGAGCGTGGCGCCCAGGTTGTAAATATCGCTGGCGGGACCGGTTTCGGTGAGGTTGCCCCGCGCCTGTTCGGGACTCATGTATGCGGGAGTACCGATGGTACTCCCTAGTTGCGTGGCCGCCGAGTCACGATTCGCTGTGGGTACCAGGACTGCTCCCGAATCGGCGTCATGGCCCTCGTCGCTGCCAATCGCTTTGGCAGCTCCCCAGTCTACCACCAGTGTTTCCCCGAACTTTCCCAGCATGACATTGGTCGGCTTGATGTCCCGGTGCAACACATGTCGGCTGTGCGCGTACTCGATGACCTGACAGACATCCAGGAAATGGGTCAGTAACTGCCGGAATTCGCGTCCCGAATAGCCACCAGTGCCGAGGTGGAAGCGATCGGCCGCATCTTGCAGCCGTTCTCCCTGAATCAACCGCATCGCGTAATAGGGGCGACCGTCCGAATGCTCGCCGCGCCCATACACGGGGACAATTCCCGGATGCTCCAGGTTGCCCGTGATTTCGGCTTCGCGCAAGAACCGGCTGCGGCTGTCGGTGTCGTCGGCAAACCGCTGTTGGAGTTCCTTGAAGGCCACTTCGCGGTTCAGCTCGGTATCCTGTGCGACCGAGACTTTGCCGATCCCGCCCTTGGCGTGCAGTCGCAGGACATTGAACCGATCCGCCTGCGTGGCCGTGGGTTCTGTGAAACTGTCGCTGACTCGAGGGGCGACGACGGTCTGTTCGGGATCGACGATGCGGGTGGGCGACTCATCATCGGCGCTTTGATGCTGGTCCGCGCGTTGACGCAGACTGATCAGCGGGTCGCTGAACTGGACTTCGATCGCCAACGCCTCGAGGCTGTTCTCGACGGTTCCACCGTGTACAGAAAGGTGTCGCTGCACCAGACTTCCCAGCAACTGATGCGCAGCATCGTCGATCGCCTGTTGTTGCAGAAGAATGTCAGTCAGTGGTTGGTCGGGTCCTTCCACCCAGGTGTCCAATGCGTCATTAAGTTGATCACCTCGGACCAGGTCGTTATGCAGGGCCAGTGCGCCGCAGAGGAGATTGTGGTTGCGGGAGTCAGTCATGTTCGCCGTGCTTGCTCTGGTGTGGAAAAGGGCTGCAATTGCCCATCGCTAATTCGTAAAATAGACTGTCGCGCCAATACCACCTGCCACCACCAGGCCGGCGACCGTGGCGAGGGTGATCTTGACCCAACTCCAGGGGCGTTCGCCTTGGACCTCACCTGTCTGCGCGTTCACCATGACTTGATAGGTTGTTTCGCTGTAGCGATAGGCTAATAGCCACAACGGCAGTAGCAAGTGTTTGTACGTCAGTGCGTCGTAACGCGTATCGATAGAATGGACTTGCTGGACATCACCGCCGATGTCGGATCGGACGTCGCGCGAGATTTGGGTTTCCATTTTTCGCTTGGCATGGTCAAACCCCGGGCGCAGCCCGAGTTCATAAGTACGTGCCTGGAATCCGACCAGCACTTGGCGTGTAAACGGAATGCACTTGTCGAGGTACCAGGGTTCCAGACGGTCGAGAAGTTTCGGAGGTAGACCGGTCGTCGCAGAAATCAGGACGTCGTCGAAAAATCGTTGTACCGTGCCGCGGACGTGATACCAGTGGGTTCTTTGGACTTGCCGCGTTTGGGTCTCTCCATCGCTGTCGGTATACGTCTCGGTCTCGTAGTAGTGTTCTCCTCGCTCACCGACGTAGTGGCTGCAGGTTGCCGAATCGAAGGTCCAGTAGGGCAGGTAGACGCCGTTGAAAAGCCCCTGGCCTCCGCGATGGCGGAAATCGTTGGGGGCAAACCAGCGTCCGGCGACCCATTTCCTCAGATTTTCGGCGGCCTGTTGTTTGTTGACTTGAAATGGTAACACCGCGTCGACTGGCAAACGGTCGTTTTCGGCAGAGTAGGCGCTCTTCAATTGGATCGGTGAGCCACAATAGGCGCACTCAGTACTGGTGAGTGCGCCTTCAAAAATAACCGTTGCCCCGCATCCCTGGCAGCCAAGTTCCTTGGCATTACTGGTCTCTGGCGCGTCTTCAGCTTGCCCTTTGCGCTGACTGGTAAGTCGATCCAGCATTGCCGTTAGGTCTTGTTCGACAATGGTTGCCTCTGCATCAATCTGCATTTCCTTGACGTAGTCGCAAAACGGACAACGGAGACTCTGCTGGCCAATATGGAACGTCAGGTTGGCGCCACACTGTTCGCAGGGAAAGACGCGTCCCTCCGAGTCATCCGTCGCCCGCCCGGCGTCGGCAGTGGAGGCAGCTGACCTTGGTTTCTGGAGTGCGTCGGTCATGTGAGGTTTGCGTCCTACGCGCGAGTAAAGAGAAGTCGCCACAGACTGCGAATCGCGGTGGGGCTGCATCTTACCTTATCCAGAAGAACGTGGCACTAGCTTCGGAGCAGGTTCCAATTATGCTGTCACTGGGAAAGTACATCCAACGAGGTTTGTGAAATGACCGCCAGGCAACAACGAAGTCTCTGTGTTGAAATGCTGGAGTCACGTTGCCTGTTGACGACGTTGTACGACGCCGAGTTGGGTACGACGCCAGACCAGCAAGGCTGGTTGTATTTCACCGATCCGCTGGTGGGCGCGTCCACCAACCAGCAAATGAATGGTACGTTCGTCGAGTTAAATTCGACTTTAGACCGCAGTGAAAAAGCGGGTTATTTTTCCACCACGCATCCCGACCTGGGGGTTTTGGATCGATCGGCAGGCTATCATCTGCGCTTCCAAATGCGTTTGCTTGCCGAATCCCACGGTAGCGCGGATCGCGCGGGACTTAGTATTATCGCCCTGTCGCAAGATCTGGTGGGGATCGAGATCGGGTTTTGGACCGATCGTGTCTGGGCCCAGGACGATGCGCCCTTATTCGTTCATGCCGAGGAAGCCTTGGCGGACGTTACGGTGGAAGCTGTTTACGATCTCTATATCGATCGCGACCGCTACACACTGTTAAGAGACCAACAATTTTTGTTAACCGGACCGCTGCGCGATTACTCCGCGTTCGGTGCGCCGTACGACCGTGCGAACCTGGTTTTTGTCGGTGACGATACATCGTCGGCAGACGCGCATGCCGCGGTGGCCCGGATTGAAGTGCATTACGACACACAGCCGACCCTTTGCGCAGTCCACCAGGGCCAGGAACTTGCCGATGGTGACACGATCGATTTCGGACCGCTACCGCTACACTCAACGGGTGCCGAAGAAACATTGATTCTGTCCAACGAGGGGGAGGCGCCCTGGTATCTGGATGAGGGCCTTGTCTCACTGCCTTTCCGAACCGAGTCGCCACCCAGTGTTGTTCTACTTCCGGGTGCTACGACCGAATGGATCGTGGAGACCGATACCGATCAGGTGGGGCGCCGCGACGGTCTGTTGACCATCGAATCAAACGATCCTTCAGGGGGCAGTCTGCAATTGACTTTGCGTGGTTATGTGCATAGCGGACCTCCGTTTCAGAACCCGCTCGATCCGCTGGACGTTAATGATGACCGAGCGGTCGCCCCCGGTGATGCGATTCGGGTGGTGTCCTATCTCAATCGATTCGGCCCTGGGGCGGAGTTGCCGACCGGTTCCCCGCCCCCTTTTCTGGATGTGAACGGTGACGATGCGATCTCTGCGATCGATGCGCTGCTCGTGGTCAATCACTTGAATCGAGGTGACTAGACGCCTGTCAGGCGTTGCTGGGAGTCTCCAAAACGGTCCAGCTTGACGTTCATTTTGTCCATCAGGGACAGATACAGACTACACATTTTACGGTCTGGTTTTTCCAGGAAATCCAGGGTGCGTCCCGTTTCGAGTTTACCGCCCGCACCGCCCAGAATGACGACCGGTAACTGGTTGGCGTCGTGGTTGCCATGGACCATGCTCGAACAGAGCATCAACATTGAGTTGTCCAGGGCGGTACGATCGCCTTCCTGTACCGCAGCAAGTTTGCCGGCGAGATAGGCCAGTTGCTGGGTGAAAAACTGGTTCACTTTGAGCCAGTCATCACTATCGGTATGCGAGAGCAAATGGTGGATCATGTAGTCGACCCCGAGATGCGGGAATCGCAGGGAAGAGTGGTCATTATTGAGTTTCAGGCTGCAGACACGCGTGGTGTCTGTCTGGAAGGCGAGTGCCACAATATCGCACATCAGCCGCATGTGCTCGTCGATGTCCTGGGGCAGGCCGTCGGCGGGACGCGGGATGTTGGGTTCGGTGATCGTGGGGCGCCAGCCTTCGATTCGTCGTTCCTGCCCGGCGCGATCAATGCGGGATTCGACTTCGCGAACCGAATTCAGATATTCATCGAGTTTGTTGCGGTCGATGTAGCTGATGTGGTTGCGTAGCGTTTTTGCTTCAGCCAGCACAGCATCCAGCACACTGCGGTTGCCTTTGACGGTTGCGTCATCCTTGAAGAGCCGGTCGAATGCCAGGGCTGGATAGAGTTCGAGTGGTGTGGGGGTGGTGGGTGAACTCCAGGAGATGTGGGAACTGTAGAGCATTGAGTATTCGCGATGCACCGAAGCAATTGATTTCTCACAGGCTAGTACCAGGCTCGGTACCTTGGTCTGCTGTCCGATACGCTGCGCCACCAACTGATCCATGCTGGTGCCAGAACGGATCTTTCCTCCTGAGAAGAGCGGTGCGCCGGAAAGCAGGTTGCCTGTTTGCGAACTATGGATGTTGCCTTTGGTTGCCTCTTCATTGTAGAGGCCTCGGATGAACAGCAGCTTTTCTCGAAACGCATTGAGTGGCTGGAGCACTTTGCCCAGTTCCATCTGTTTACCACTGCCCTTGGCCCACCATTCGTTCTTGTGAAAGCCATTACCGGCAAACAGAACCGCCATGCGGACCGGCGGCGTACTATGGGAATCTTTCGCTGACGGTTCGTTACCCCATACGGGTAAGGATTCCATCCACGGCAATGCCATACTGACGCCCAGGCCACGCAGTAACATACGGCGTGAAAGCAGGTGGTCATTCATGCTCAGTGGATCCTCTGCTGTGCCATTTGCGGGTATGCTTCGTCGTCGCCGGTGTCCACGACGGTATTGGCACGACATTGTCTGCGGGATATTTGTACAAGAAGTTTGTACATGTCGATTCGCGAAACGCGGTCTGGACATGACCTGAACTCACGCGAGCAGGCCCTGGATCACATCTCCACCATTGTCGGTCAGACGCTTGTACCTGCCACCGTGATAGTAGGTGAGGAGTTCCTGGTCCAAGCCTAGCAGCTGCAACAGTGTTGCGTGGACATCGCGCAAGTGGTGACGCTGCTCCACGGAACGATCGCCGACCTCGTCGGTTGCACCAAGAACGCTGCCGGCACGCACACCGCCACCAGCAAACCACATTAGTGTGGCTTTAGGGTTGTGATCACGCCCTGGTTGTTTCTTGTTGAATGCCGCTTCGGTGGTGTCTGCGGTGCGGCCAAATTCGCCACCCCAGACGACGAGCGTTTCGTCTAACAACCCGCGTTGATCGAGGTCGGTCAACAAACCTGCGATCGGCCTGTCGACGCTCCTCGCGGCGTTTTTATGGCCCTCCAGCACGTTGTTGTGCGAGTCCCAACCACCGGACCAGACTTGCACGAAACGTACACCTCGCTCGACGAGGCGGCGGGCGAGCAGACAGCGGGTACCAAAGGTCTTGGTCGCATCATTCTCGAGCCCGTACAGTTGGTGTGTTGCCGACGTTTCTCGCTGGATGTCGGTCGCCACTGGAATCTCTTGTTGCATGCGAAAGGCGAGTTCGTAAGCGGCAATCCGAGCGGACAGATCGGAGAATTCTGCCCGTTCCTGGAGGTGCTTGCGATTCAAGCTTTGTACTAGGTTTAAAGTCTGTTGCTGCTGGTTACGTGAAATTCCGGCGGGGCCTTTGAGGTTCAGTACCGGGTTTTTGCCAGCGCGGAATTGGAGTCCCTGGTAAAGCGCCGGGAGGTAGCCATTTGCCCACGACGTATTCCCGCCGAACGGTTTGCCGTCGCGGAGTACGACGTAGGAAGGCAGGTTTTCATTCTCGCTTCCCAGACCGTAGACAATCCAGGAACCAATCGAAGGGTTGCCTTGGACCGGATAGCCGGTGTTGTACTGGAAAACGGCAGCCGGATGATTGTCGCTGTCACAGTATCCAGAGCGCAGAAACGCAATCTTGTCGACGTGCGTCGCCGTTTCCTGGAAGAGCTCGCTGACCGGCATCCCACATTCACCATGCTGGTAAAATCGAAATGGCGAGCGGACGAAGTAACGCTTGCCACTGACCTGTGCTGTCTTGACGTTTTCACGAGCAAACAACTTGCCATCGACTTTCTCGAGCGCCGGTTTGGGGTCGAATGTATCGATCTGGCTCGGTCCGCCATTCATCATCAGGAAAATGACGGATTTGGCGCGGGCCGGAAAATGAGGTGGTTTCGGCGCGAGCGGGTTGGCCAGTGGTGGCGTTTCGCTGGCGCGCGCCAGGTCGCGCTGCAACATCCAGTTGAGCGCGACACCTCCCAGTCCGAGTCCTGACTGCTGTAGGAAATGCCGGCGGTCAAGGTGGGGTGTTGTCGTCGGAGTCGGCATGGCATGGCTTTCCGAAAAAGCGAGCGTGTGGGTCCTTTAGCGGGACCATATTTGTGGTCGCTAGAGTCGCGAGGGCGTTCTACAGGGTATTTGCATCTTCAATCAATCGTCGCGAATTCAATCGAGATAGAGAAATTCATTGGTATTGAGGATGGCCAGGCATAAATCGCGCCAGGCAGATCGGTTGTGATCTACGGTTTGAGCTGCCTGGGCTTCGGCACCGTAGGCTTTCCGTTTTGATTCGAGAAAAGTGTGGCAGCTTTGCTTTTCTTCTTCCGTAGGTGCGCGGGAGACTGCTAGCCAGAAGAGGCGGTCGATGCGTTGAGCTTCGTCACTTTCTTCCTGGAGCAGCCGGTTGGCCATGTGCAGGCTGTTGTCATTGGCGAACTGGCCATTAAACAGGGATAACGCCTGTGAAGCTGTCACCGAATGGCTGCGTTGTTCACATGGCTGGTTCGGGTCGGCTGCATCGAAAGTGTCCAGTAGCGGAAGTAGCAGGTTGCGCCGGACAAACATGTAGACCGAGCGTCTCCGCCGTTGATCTTCGGGATCCTCTTTCCAAGTGAATTGGAAATAGCTCGTTGCCATGCCGGCGGGCAATTTATCGTAGTAGCCGGGCCCTCCCATTTCGAAGCGGAGCTGTCCGCTTACCGCGAGGATGGCATCGCGTACCGTCTCGGATTCCAGTCGCCGGTGGTTGGCCCGCCACAGCAGACGATTGTCGGGGTCCACTGCCGCGCAGTGCTCTGCCTCTGGGTGCAGTGTTGCCGTTCGGTAGGTCCGTGAGAGGACGAGTTCCTTGTGGAGTGGCTTGAGTCGCCATTGGTGGGAACGTAATTGACGGACCAGGTAATCGAGCAAATTGCGGTGGCTGATTCCTGATCCGTTGATGCCAAAATCATTGGGCGTGGCGACCAGGCCGGCGCCGAAGTGATAATTCCAGATCCGGTTGACCAGTACACGGGGCGTAATCGGGTTTGCGTCACTGGTCAGCCATTGGGCAAGTAGCTTCCGTCGACCACTGGAACCCAGGCCAGAGTCGCTGGCCTGTTTGACGAGTTCTTCCGACCAAACAGGCAAGTTGGAGAGAAAGCCCGGCATGACCTTCTCTGCAGGGCTAAAGACATCACCATTTTCCAGAATAAAGGTGTCGGGAGTTTTCTCTTTTTCAGTGGGATTGCGAATGGCCACGACACGGGCTTCGAAACGTTGTTCCGGTTTAAGACTGTCTCCTGACTCGAGCGCCTTGATTTCATTGACGGCTGCCTCGGTCACGGGGGGTTTCTTGTCCTTGATTGCTTCGTCCAACTTCTCCTTGGTAATTTCAGAGAGCGGAACTTTGCGCGCTTCGGCGATTTTCTTTCGCAGCGCCTCACGTAATGCATTGATCTTGTCGAGACGCGCACCGACGGTTTTGTCACGTCGCAGTTGGATGTTCGGGTTTAATTCTCCGGGAAGATAGCCAGCGGAAAACGAGGCGTGTTTGACAGGAGCAAAGAACGCCTGTAGCTGGTAAAAATCTTTTTGCAGGACCGGGTCGAATTTGTGGTCATGGCAGCGGGCACAGCCAACGCTTAGCCCCAGGAAGACACTTCCCACGGCGGAAGTGACATCGTTGAGGTAATCTTGCCAGCGCTGGGGGCCGACCATGTTGTCTGCTTCCCAGGGGCCCAGGCGGTAAAAACTGATGGCGACTTTTCCTGCGTCGCCGGAACCCAGTTCATCGCCTGCGATCTGGTTTCGAATAAAGGCATCGAAGGGTTGGTCTTCGTTGAAGACGCGAATGACGTAATCGCGATACCGCCATAAGGAAAGCCTTTCGGCGTCGATCGCGAATCCATCGGAATCGGCGTAACGGACGACGTCGAGCCAATGTCGGCCCCAGCGTTCGCCGTATCGAGGCGAGGCGAGCAGTCGATCTACGACCTCTTCCATCGCTGCGGCGTCGGGCCGCTTGTCGGCTAGGAAAGTCTGTACCTCGTGAGGTGCGGGTGGCAAACCAGTCAAGTCGTAGCTTACGCGTCGAATCCAGGCAGCGCGGCTCGTAACAGGCGCTGGTACGAGTTGTGATTCACGCAATTGCGCGTGAACATAAGCGTCGACGGGGGCAGCCCATTGGGGATCGTCCGTCGCCGGTGGAGGGACTTCGGAAAGGGGATCGAATACCGACCACTGGGCACGGGTGACAGTGGGCAGGCAGAGCAACAGGCAGGCGAGCAGGAGTTTTTGCATAATTGACCAGCATACCAGATTTACCACCCTGACGTGAGGTTGGCGACAGCCGCATGTGTTTCCCACCGGTACTGCACAGCGTGGTGAGATTAACAGCGTGGTCAGATTACGGGTTCGCAGCCCGTGCGGTGGGCGGAAGCCCAGCCCGGCGGCTTCCGCCACGGGCGCTGGTCCGTAGACGTGCATGGTCAATAGACGTGCATGGTACCGTCTTCCCGGCGCACCAGTGGCATGTACGCTTTGCGGTAGGGGAAACGGGCGGCCGCGGCTTCGTTAATGTCGATGCCCAGCCCGGGTCTTTCCTGGGGAAATGCGTAGCCATCGTGATAAAAACAGCCGTCACCAAAAACCTCTTTCTCCTGTTGGCCAAATTCGCTCCATTCCTGAACGCCAAAATTGGGAATCGTGAGGTTGACGTGGATCGATGCCGCTTGTCCGATGGGACCGATGTCGCGAGCGCCGTGCGAGGCACTCTTGACCTGGTACGGTTCGGCCAAGGTGAAGATTTTCTTGGCTTCAGTGATGCCGCCGACGTGTTGTGGCTTGATGCGGATGTAGTCGATCCACTGATTGACAAACAGCGGCAAGCAATCCCAGCGGGACACAAATAACTCGCCCATTGCCAGTGGTGTGGTTGATGCCTCGCGAACTAATCTGAAGCTGTCCTTGTGGTCTGGTCGGACAGGATCTTCCAGAAAAAAGAGGCGAAAGTCCTGCAGGTTGCGAGCCAGGTCCGCTGCTTGTTGTGGTGTAAGTTGTTCGTGCACGTCGTGGCAGAGTTCGACTTCGTCCCCCAGTTCTGCGCGGAGGTGTGCAAACATCCGTGGCGTGTCCAGCAGGTAAGGTACTGGTTCAAAGATCTTGAAACCAGGAATTCCAGGACGATGTGGAGGCAGCGTGCGAGCCGCACCCGGCCCGCCGTAGCCGCCGTGTTGCACGCGAATGACTTTGTAGCCGCGGTGCTGGAAACCGCGTACTGAGTCGACCAGTTGTTCGTGGGTGGCTCCACTGGCATGGCCATAGACGAGACAGCCTTCACGCGCTTTGCCACCGAGCAACTGGTAGACCGGTAATTTTGCCACCTTGCCTTTGATGTCCCACAAGGCCATGTCAATCGCACTGATGGCGGCCATCTGAATCGGTCCGCGTCGCCAGTAGGCATGGTGGTACATCAAGTGCCAGATGTCTTCGATGCGGTGTGGGTCCAGGCCGATCAGTATTTCCGATGCGTGTTTGAGTGCCGTGGCGACCGCCAGTTCACTGCCGTTGAGTGTGCCTTCTCCGACCCCGTAGACACCCTCATCGGTTTCTACTTTGACTACCGTGAAGTTGCGGCCGGGACAGGTAACAATGACCTTGATATTGGAGATTTTCATTGGCGCTCTGGGTGTTGAGGGTGCATGGGCCTCCGCTGCGTCATGGGCGGAGGGGAGCAGGCAGTATAGCGCATGGATCAGGCGGATCCCAATCTCTGGAATTGCCGCACTGGCACGTATTAATCTGCCGAGTCAAACAGCTGGCATTTCGGTAGCTGCCGTTTCAGTCGAGCTTTGCCCATTGCGGTGATCCTGGTTTGCCTGATATGGAGTTCGCGCAAGTCCTGAAATTGGACCAGGGTATCGATCGCTCGGTCGGATACACTCGTCTGATCGAGCCAGAGTTTCTGCAACCGGCGCAGCGTTCCGAGAATGCGAATGCCTTTATCGCCGACTCGGGTTTCACCCAGATGCAGGCCTTCCAGTTGTCTCAGCTCTGATAACTGCATAACACCTGCATCTGTGATGGGGTTTCCCCGGAGCCCCAGGTACACCAGTTGTTTCAAGTTCCGCAAGTGCGTCAAACCAGCGTCGGTGACACGTGTTGCGCCGATCGGCAGGTGTGTCAGGCGTCGCAATTGGCCGATCGAACGCAAGCCTTGGTTGCCGATTTGCGTACGGTACAGGTTAAGCCACTCAAGCTGCTGCAGGTGGCGTAGATGGACGGCGCCCGCATCGCTGACTCGAGTTGCTTCCAGCGACAGGTCGGTCATCTGCTTGAAGTTGGCGAGCAGCGTTATCTGGGCATCGGTGATTTTGGTCCGATTGGCGCTGACTTCATTGACCCGGCCATTGCGCAAAAACACGGTGGCGCCTGTGTCACGTAATTCCTGGACCCTTTTCTGTCGTTCTTGTGTGGTTTGTTGCTCGAGTCCGGCGGCCCACCGGTGGTACTCCTGCAGACAGTCGTCCGGATTGACGAACGGCTTCCACGCGAGCCGCCCGCGAAATCCATACGTCTGATCTGTTTGGATCTGGCGGATGACGTATTGGAAATCCCAGGCAGGTCGCATACGTCGGGGAAGTTTGAATTTGTAGAGGCTGAATCGTATCTCGTCTCGGTTTGAGTGCATGCGGTCGAACATCAAAACCATCGTCATGTTGTTTGCGGCGCGTCCAAAATAGAAAGGCTGGGTGAACCGTGGCCAGTCGTAGGACCAGCTGTTGAGTCGAAACTCGGTGTCGCTGTCATAAGCCAGATCGCTGGCGGGAAGGCTGCGGTAGTTGCCGCCTCGATTCCAGTCGGGGTGGGATTTCGGCGCCGTTGCGGCAACCCAGGACTCGCCGCTGTTGGCGGAGGTCTGCCCGCGAAAATGCAACGCCACATTTGTGACATCATTCATGTAGTTGGCAAAGAAGAGAATTGCATATCGGCGCGTGCCGAACAGACTGGCGTCGCGTGGAATGCACTGGAACTCAAAGTCGATGTAATGTGGCTTCACTACGGTGCAGGTTAGCCGACTGTCCATTTTCCAGGGGCTGTCTTCAGCGCGGCGGACGAAGACGACCGAGCGTTCCGGTACGACCGGATGTAGTGTGTAGCGACCTTGTCGCGGAGAGAACTTGTTATGCGGATTGCGGTGGCCCGAAATAATGTGTTCAAAGTTGAGTCCCGCTGACGCATTTGTCTGCTCTGGGTCAAAGGCGTCGAAGTCAGGCGCGCTTTGGATGTGCAACAAACTGTCGATACCGCTGAGTCGTCCCGGTGACAGCCTGTTATCTCGAAAGGTTGCGGACAAACGACCCTGCTGGAGATGGAAGGCGTGTGCAGCAGGGGCCGGTACTTCTTGTGCCCAGCTGGTTTTCAGACACAAGGCGGCGATGATCGCAACACGATACGCGTGACTCACGCTGGTGATTCCGGGCAACGGAGGTCTCCTGGTGTCTGGAGCAGCGGTATCTGGGCCGTCGTCAATGCGTCATTGCGTACGTGATGATATTGATGCCCATCGGGAAGGAGCAGCGTTCCGAATAGCGGCGGAAATATTCGATTTCTTCGGTCTCGCGTTCCCAACCATCGACCAGATCGTTGTTGTAGCACAGCAGGACCATCATCTGGCCCTGGTCGTCAAAGATCCCGTAGAAATGCGGGGCGGGGTCGTCTTCAATACCCGGTACAGGATGGTAAGAGTAACCCTGTCGCCAGAAGTGGATCGCGACCGCCTGCGGTTTTTCCTGAAAGTCATAGACGATGTGAAAGATCTCGTGGTCCAACGAGAGTTCTTTTGGTTCGCGATCGGGGAAGACACGTTTCAGTTGCTGGTAAAAGTGGTTCCACTGCTCGTTTCCCCAGAACTCATCGACCATCAAAAATCCACCATTGAGCAGATATTGCCGCAGCGCTTGGGCTTCTGCGTCAGTGAAAATGACCGATCGCGGGGCGATGATGAAGATAAAGGGATAACGTGGCAGGTCCGGGTCGGTGAGGTAGAGTGATACCGGGTTCGGATTGACCTTCAGTGAGGTCAATTGTTGCAACCGGTAGGAGATGTTCCAGTCGGCTTCCGGGTAGTCACCGTTCCAGCCTCGGAAGTAGTGAGGCTCGTAGCGAATCCTGGCGAAAGTAAATACGTCGTTGGAAAACTCCGGTTTGTTTTCCCACATGGGGAACTCACTACGGTCGGGCATCGGCCGATTGCGCCAGCGGCGGCCGAAGTTCTGAGCGCCGACCAGGCAGGTGATCGTGATTATTAATCCGAGCGCGAGCACGGAGATAAAACGTGTCACAAGGCTGTCCCCATTTCCCACGTATCCCGTTTGAATACACGAGGTCAATACACTCCCCACGTTGTCTACATGACGCCGCGGGGCCACTATCTTAAACTGCATTGCTCGCCGTCCCAAGTTGAGCCTCTGCCCAGGGCTGGCCAGCGCATCGGTCGCCTCAATCCGGAGTGTCCGCCTCCAGCAAGCAGGCGACTTGATGCGGCCCTCCCTCCAGACGCGGTGGGGTGTGGTGGCAAGCGTCTTCCACGCGATGGCAGCGTTCCGCGAAGGGGCAGCCTGGATATTCACGGTCAGGGGAAGGGACTTCACCGCGCAGGGCAATACGCTGATGCTGTCGCTCTCGTTCGGGGTCAGGGACTGGCGCCGCAGAGAGCAGTGCTTGGGTATACGGGTGGCGTGGGTTTTGATAAAGCGTTTCTGCGGCAGCCATTTCCACGATCCGCCCGAGGTACATGACGCCCACCTGATCGGCAATATGACGGACAACGGCCAGGTCGTGTGAGATAAACAGATAGGCTACCCCGAGCCGTTGTTGCAGATCTTTAAGGAGATTGATGACCTGGGCTTGAATGGAAACATCCAGTGCGGAGACGGCTTCGTCGCAAACCAGGAGTTGGGGTTCGACCGCCAATGCGCGGGCAATTCCGATGCGTTGTCTCTGCCCTCCCGAAAATTCATGTGGGTAGCGATTGAGGGTGCTTGGATTGAGTCCCACCAGATCCATCAGTCGCATGACTTCCAATTGTCGCTGGCTGCTGCTGTGCAGACGGAAAATTTCCATCGGTTCGGCGATAATGCGGCCGATCGTCATGCGCGGATTGAGTGAAGCGAACGGATCCTGAAAGATCATCTGGACATTACGTCGATGCGGGCGCATGGCTTTTGCTGAAAGGCCACTTGTCCGGGTTCCCGCGATCTCAATGGATCCTGCAGTGGGAGGAACCAGGTTCAGAATCGCTCTGGCTGTCGTTGATTTTCCGCAACCCGACTCGCCGACCAGTCCCAGAGTCTCCCCCGCACGCAGCGTAAACGAGACGCCGTCGACGGCGCGGATTGCGTTGCCTGAAGAGAGCCAGCCGGAGGTTGTGTCAAAATGGACCTTGAGGTCTCGGACTTGAAGTAGCGGTGGTTCGGACGCATGGCTAACGTGCTCGCTCATTGGTCCAGCTCCTTGCAGGTACTACTTGAGGAGGGCGCCAAATCGTGAAAACAGGCTTGTCCGCGCCGTCCGGCCGGTACGGTTTCGTGAAACAGCAGTGGAGGTAGTTCGTTTCGACAGCGATCTTGAATGTAGGGACAGCGGGCGGCAAAGGCACACCCAGTGGGTAGCCGGGCGAGGTCTGGAGGTTGGCCGTCGATGGCATCCAGTTCACCCGAGATGCGCCGGTCCCAACGCGGTCCCGACTTGAGCAGCCCGAGCGTGTAGGGGTGGAGTGGTTGCCGGAAAAGAGGGCCGACTTGTGCGTGTTCCACAATTCGCCCAGCGTACATCACCATCACCTCCTGGCAGATGTTCGCGACGACCCCCAGGTCGTGGGTGATAAAAATGATGGCGGTTCCCTCATCGCGTTGTAGTTCTTTCATCAGATCCAGGATTTGCGCCTGGATCGTGACATCCAAGGCCGTGGTCGGTTCGTCGGCGATCAGTATTTCGGGTTTGCAGGAGAGCGCCATGGCGATCATGACACGTTGGCGCATCCCGCCGGAAAATTGATGGGGATAATCAAACACACGTTCCCCGGCGGCTGGGATACCGACGCGTTCCAGCATCTCTACGGCATGGTCAATGGCCACGCGCCGGCGATGCCCCAGATGCCGCTGCGTGACTTCCCGCATCTGATCGGCAATCGTCATGTAGGGATTCAGGGCGGTCATCGGGTCCTGAAAGATCATCGAGATTTGTTTGCCCCGGATTGCGGACCAGTCCTGTCTGGAGAGATTGCGCAGGTTGCGCCCTCGGAAAGAGATGTCTCCGGAGACAATCCGGCCAGGAGGTTGTGGCACAAGCCCCATGACTGCCAGGTTGGCGACCGATTTTCCCGACCCGGATTCCCCTACGATTCCCAGCGTTTGTCCTGGCTGGAGTTCGAACGAGATATCGTTGACTGCTTGCACGACTCCGGTGTCGGTGGTGAATTCAACAACCAGTCGATCGACTTCTAACAAGGCAGGGGGCATGGGTGCGATCACCTTTCACTGACTAGTCACGGTTTTTCATGCGTGGGTCGAGTGCGTCCCGCAGACCATCGCCGAGAAAGCTGAGGGCGAACAGCGTGAGTGCCAGAGCCAGTCCCGAGAAGGTGACCAGCCAGTAGTAGATTTTGACCGGTGTAATGACAGTCAATCCTTCGTTGACAAGCAGACCCCAGGAAACATCGGGTGGTGAGACCCCCAGGCCCAGGAATGACAGAAAGGCCTCGAACCGCATGACCGCAGGAATCGTGAGTGTGAGGTAGACGATCACAATGCCCATCACGTTGGGGAGCAAGTGACGTTGAATAATCCTCCAGCGTGAAGCACCAATCGTCCGGGCCGCATCGATAAAGGCCTCATTCTTCAAGGAAAGTACCTGTCCGCGCACCACCCGCGCCATGGTGAGCCAGTAGAGTGCCCCAATGACGAGAAAGAAAATCATGATTTGATCGATGCCGTAGCTGTCGAGACGGGTGCGAATGGTATCTTCATTCAGAATTGTGATCAGGAAGATCACGACGAAAATAAACGGTACCGAGTAGATCACATCCACAATCCGCATCATCAGAGCATCGACCCAGCCACCCAAATAACCTGAAATGGCCCCATAGGTCACACCGATCAGCAGAGACACCAGCGTGGCGACCAGGCCTACAGCCAGGGAAACACGTGAACCCCACAACACACGGGATAGCACATCGCGGCCAAGAATGTCTGTGCCGCAGATGGAAGGGATACACATGTCACCAAATACAGCCAGGCGACAACGAATCATTCCTCGTGTAACAAGTCCTGGTTCATTCCAGAGTTTACGAAAGGGATGGGACTTCTCGAGGACCTGCAGTTGTTGTGCGAGTTCAGGTTGTTCAGTGATCTGGCTTGCGGCGATTTGCTGACGCAGGTCGGCGACACGTTGATCATAAGCCGCTAGTGGCGCTTGGAGGTCGAATTCCACTTTGTCCCAGGAAGGTGCCTGTAATTTGCGATCTTGTGACTGCGGTGACGACGAGATTCCGATGGATTGGGGCGATTGCAGTGGCAGTAGGGGGGTAAGCAAAGCCAGTACAGAAACTCCCACCAGGTACCAAAGCGAGATCATGGCCACCGGGTTCTTTTTCAACCGGCGGCGGGCATCCTGCCAGTGCGAGATACCCTGTTGCTGGTCGGCTTGTGCGATCAATCCCGCGTAGTCATTCAGGTCACGGATCTTGCCCGGCGGCTGTGGGGCGCTGCCAGGTGTCTGGTCGCGGTGCGAATCGGGCGTGACCATGTGCTAATCCACCTCGACCCGAGGATCGATCATGCTGTACGACAAGTCGACCAGCGTGTTCATGACAAACAACAAGAACGTGTAGACCATGACCATTCCCATCGCCAAGGTGTAGTCGCGCTGGGTGGCTGCCTCGATGAAATGGCTGCCCATTCCTGGCAAGGCAAAGATCTGCTCGAGCACCAGCGAGCCGGTCAGGATTCCGGCGGTGGCGGGACCCAGGTAGGAGACGACTGGCAGGATCGCCCCACGCAGCGCGTGGCGAATGACCACTTCGCGGGTGGTCAGACCTTTTGCATAGGCCGTACGAATGTAGTCCAGGCCCAGAACTTCCAGCATGCCAGTGCGCGTCAGGCGGGAGATGTAACCTGCAAAGGGAGCTCCCAGACACAAGGCGGGGAGAATGATCTGTCGTAACTCGCCCCAGCCCGCGGCTGGGAAAACAGGCCAGAAGAAGACAAATAACACAATCATCAGGCTGGCTAACACAAAATTCGGTACGGCAATGCCGATCGTAGCTGCGACCATGAAGCTAACGTCGTACACGGAGTTACGCAGTACCGCCGAGACCACGCCTGACACCAGTCCCAGCGAGAGGGCGAACGTCATGGCCAGGATTCCCAATGACGCCGATACCGGAAAGCCTTGCCCAATGACATCATTGACGGTGTAGTCTTCGAGCTTATAGCTGGGGCCAAAGTCGCAGCGCATGGTCGCCCACAAATGGCTCCAGTATTGTTCGATCAACGGGCGATCCATTTGGTAACGTTTCTCAATATTCCGTTTGATCGCGGCTGGTAGCTTTTTCTCCGAATCAAACGGCCCGCCGGGAACCGCTCGCATCAAGAAAAAACTGGTCGTAAAGACAACCCACAGGGTGAGCACCATCCAGCCCAATCGCTTCAGTAGAAACCAAATCACGACAGAGAGACCTTTGGAGAAGATGTGATCATTTCTGTCGATTCAGGATGTGTAGTGGATGGATGTCCTGGATGTTCGCAGAAAAACCCTTGATTTGTGGATTGACCATATTGATCGAAACGTAGAAGTAGATCGGAACGATCGGTAATTCTTTCATCAACACGCGCTCCGCCTGGTGGAGGATTTCCATGCGTGCCGTTGGGTTTGTTTCCGCCTGTGCTGCCTGAATCAACTCGTCATACCGAACGTTGCTCCAATTGGTTTCGTTGTTTGCACCGTCGGTCACGAACATATCAAGAAACGTATTGGGATCCGGATAATCTCCGATCCATCCGCTCCGAGCCACCATGTAATCTCCCTCGGACAATGTATCCAGGAAGGTGCCCCATTCCAGGTTTCGCAATTCGGTTTGGATACCCAGATTGACATTCCAGTCTTCGCTGATGACTTGCGCGATGTCCCGGTGCGCTTCGCTGGTGTTGTAGACAATCTGGATTTTGGGAATCCCCGCACCATTCGGAAACCCGGCTTCCGCCAGCAGCTTTCGAGCGCGTTCGGGGTTGTACTCGCCGCACAAGGCGGACTGGTATCCACGGATCCCGGGTGGCACGAAACTCCGTGCCGGTTGCTGGCCGGCGGAGGTTACCTTTTCGACAATCCGACGTTTGTCGATCGCCAGGTTGAGGGCTTCCCTGACGAGTGCCTTGTCCAGTGGAGGACGCTCGACATTGAGACGATAAAAGTAGACGGTCAGCATGGGGGCCGAGAGAAAGTCGTCGCGTTTCATCAGTTCTGGAATGACTGGGTTGGGCACCGTCGTCGCCCAGTCCAGTTGTCCGTTCATGAACATATTCAAACTGGTCGTTTCTGATTTGACGGCCATCGCATCGATCGTTTCCAGGTCGACGTTGGCGGCGTCCCAGTACGTTTGACTTCTTCTCAGCCGCACGCGATCACGAATACGGCGAAACTCGAGTTGGTAGGGGCCATTGCTGACAATATTTTCCGGCAGTGTCCAGGCGGGAGTGCCATAAGTTTCGACACATTCTCGACAGACCGGGTACAGTGGATAGAAGGCGACCAGGTCGGCAAAGAAGGGTGTGCGGTTGTTCAGAGTGACGACGAGTGTACGTGGATTGGGGGCTCGAATCTGGACCGTGCGTGTGAAGTCGGGTAGTACGTGCTGCACGCGCTGAACCGTTTTCCCCTCAGCCGTTTTTGCGATTTCCGGATGCGGGCTATATGCCAGCTGACGCCCCGGTACGTCCCATTGCACACGACCGTTGTCTGTCGGTTTGACGTCTACCATGTAGACCCGACGCGGCTCACTGGCAGTTGTCTCCTCCGTACCAGCTTGAGTATTGCTGTTGGTAGTGACTGGTGCGACGTCGCGGATTTCACGCAGGATCCCATGCAGTATGGTGCCACGGGGGAACAGTTGGTTTTGACCGGATGGATGTTCGGGTCGATCGTCGAGTTCGATTTCCACCGGTTGGTCGACGGCGAGCCGAGATTCGTTGTAGGCCTGGGCACCTTTGATGTAGTAGAGCTGATAGGAGTACTTGGACCCTGTTTCCGGATGCAATGTACGTCTCCAGGACCAGACAAAATCATCGGCCGTCAAGCGGCGGCCATTGGACCAGGCTGCTGTCTCTCGCAGCAGAAAGGTATAGGTCAGGCCATCTTCGGAGACAGAATAGGACTCTGCCACACCGCGGGTGGTTGGTTTCAGCGGTATGCTGCCGGTCTGATCCGCTGGCTGGTCGACAGGTAATTGCCGCAGAAGTCCCTCAAACAGGGCGTTGATGATGCGACCTTCGGGGGCTCCGGTTGCTTTGGCAGGGTCAACCGTCTTGATCTGATCTCCATTGGCGAATGCAAAGTCGGCTTTGGGCAGCGTACCGAAACTGATGACCCAGGCGACGGCCAGCAGACAGGTTGCCAACAGGAACAAGGGGAAAAAGCGGCGCACCTGGTAACTGATCGACATTGTCTGGCGTGTTTCCTGGCGAAGCTGTGGGAGCGCGGCATCCGCGGACCGGTCAGAGTGTACCACCTGGTGTCGTTTTTTTCAGCCAAATTGCTACAGATTGCCCCTCTGCTGCCACCGTTATTCCCAGGGAAACAGGGTTTTCGGGCGGTAGCCAGAATCGCCGGAAAAAAACTCCCAAACGGACAGGGCTGGACGTTAAAACAGGATGTGTGCATATTTAAGGGGTAACCGGAAGGATACGAAGAGCCGATAGTCTGTTACGATTGGTAAAGAAATTCGAACCGGTTTGTTCGCCGACTTGTTGCTTTGAGGAGCTGATGTCATGCGCTTTATGTTGCCCGTAACGATAATGGCGACGCTGACTGTGATGTTGTGGGCAGATACGACATCCGCGGGAATCTTCCGGCGGTTATGGGAGCGTCGAAAGGCGGAAATCAGTTCGGAACTCTCTGCCGAGTTGGGTCAGCAGGTTGCCGCTGATGTCAGCCAGGCTGCGCAACGAATCGACAAGAAACTGGAACAGCAGTTGGCGACCGAGGCAGAGAAGCTCTCTGCAGAAGTTAAGGCCAGGCTCGCTGATCTTCATCAACAGGCACTGCAACAAATCGCCGCAGAATCGCGGAAGCTCGACGAGAAGGTGACTGCCCACATCGCCCAGATGCGTGTGGCAGCCGATAAGCGGATCGCCACGGTAACCAAGCGGGTTGACGAGCGGGTTGAGCGTCAACTGGTCCAGATTCAGGCCGCCGCCGATACCAAAGTGGCTGCGGCAATCGTGCAATTGGGCAGTGACGCAGAGAAAGCCGTCGGCCAGTCGGTTGCCAAGGTCAATCAGTCGATTGCCAAAGTGGAACAACAGCTGGCGGCTGAGGTAGCTCGGCAAGTCAAGAGCCAAGTCGAAAACGCACTGGCCGAGCAAGCCAAAGAAGAACCGGGCGCGCCGGCAGATGAGAAGCCACCAGAAGAGGCGGTTGAAGCGCCCGTGGTGAGCTTGAAGGAAGAGAAGACCGCGGAAGTCGAGTGAGTTCTCGGCGGCCCGGCAATGCGTGTGTCAATCTCAGGTAACTCAACCTCGGGTGCAGAGGCCGCTGCTGAGTGCGCTAGGACACGTTCGCCGTTTCGTTGCGCAGGTTCACCTGAAACTCGCTTGTCGAACGGCGCATTCAGATTCGCGGTCGTGGCTTGCGACTGTGGGAAGTACGCCTCGCCCGCCCTGTCGATTCCAGCGGCGCCTGCCCTGACCCAGGCAGGTGTTTGCGGCATCAGGGGCGTGTTTTCCCCGGTTCGTCTTCTGGACCTTGGTGTCGGTGAGCAGATTCTTCCGGGAAATCTTGTTACGCTGATTCGTGAAAGGACTCCGGGCAGCATGCCGGTCCTGTCTGGCGGTGTCTGGTGGCTACTTTGCCCGCCGGTCAGGCGCGAGCCGTTGCCTGCTTCCACCGCCATGCGCGAACCGGTCTGTCTGACCACGGACGGAGACGTCATCGTTGTCGCGTCCTGCGGTTGAAGATGACCGCTGCTGCGTATTCCCGCATCCTCTTTACTTATGGAGATCGCCGATGTTAAGTGCCGAGTCACGCCATCAGGATTTTCCCGGATTGGAAGCGATGACGTACCTGAACACCGCCGCCGAAGGGATTCCACCACGGGTCGTGGGCGAGGCCATTGGGCAGTATTTTCGTGATAAACAGCTTGGCATGGACGGGCGGGACTTGCACTTCGCGCAGTGGGACGCGGCGCGGAGTTCCGTGGGACGCATGTTTGGCATGTCTGCGGACGAAGTCGGCATCTGTTCCTGTTCTTCCGAAGCGTACAACCTGGCCGCCATGGCGCTCAAGTTACAATCCGGTGATGAGGTGATCATCAATGATCTTGATTTCCCGGCCGGCGCGACGCCTTGGCTTCAAGGCGATTGTGCTGCCACGGTCCGGCTCTGGCAAGCGCGCAACTGGGCGTTGCATCTGGAAGATCTGGCCGCGCTGTTGGGACCGCAGACGCGTCTGGTGACCACTTCCCTGGTCAGTTTCTACAACGGTTTCATGGTGCCGTTGCCAGAACTGGTGGCCTTGGTGCGTGAACGCTCCGATGCACTGCTGGCAGTGGATGTTACCCAGGCGCTGGGCCGCGTCCCGCTCGATCTGACCGGCGTGGATCTGGTGATCAGCAGTACCCACAAGTGGATTTTGTCCAGTCATGGCGGTGGGCTGGTCGGGATTCCGTCAGCCCGGGCTCAGGATTGGGTCGTGCCCGCGGGTGGCTGGTTTAACCAGCCAGATGCCTTTGGGCCCGACCGTTTCCAGCATGTGGACAATCGGCCGGGGGCGCCCGGTTTCACAGTTGGAATGCCGAATTTCATGGCCGTCTATGCGATCCAGGCGGCGCTGACGTATCTGGAAAGTGTCGGCGTGGAACAGATCGAACATGCGGCGCGGCCGCTGGTCGACGCCTGCTGTCAGGGTCTGGCGGAACTACCGGTTGAATTACTCACGCCGCTAGACCAGGCGACACTGGCGGGGATCGTCGCGTTTCGCCATCCCCAGGCAGAACAACTGCAAACCCGTCTGCGCGCCAACAACATTCACGTGATGTGTCAGGCGGGGCGGATGCGGATTGCCTTGCATGGTTACAACACGCTGGACGATGTCGATAAGTTACTCACGACACTCAAGACGGCGTTGGCCGAGCTCACCTGATGCAGCGTTTTTTATGACGATCGTTCGCTGTCGCCGGCGGCCGGTTCAGGAGGCGCTTCGACCAGTTTTCGCGGTGATCGATTGAAGAAGGCGAAAATCTCGCGAAAGTAGCGAAAGGCGATAAAAAGGTGGTCGCCACCGCGGACCTCGATGTACTGGTGCGTAATTCCAACTTTTTTCATCTGCCGGATCAGGCGGCGTGTGCCGTTTACGGGAACCAGGATGTCGCGATCGCCTTGAATTACCAGAGAGGGGATGTGCCTGGCTTTTTCCAGAGGGTGGGTTTTCCCCATCAGGGCCGGCGCGATCGTGGCGGTAGCTGCCCAGATCCGCGGATATTTGGTAGTCAGGTAGACCGCGCCTCCGCCACCCATCGAATGTCCCAGCAGGTAGATCCGATTGGGATCGATGCGAAATTCCCGGCGCACCAAGGCCAGTACATTCATCACGTCGCGTTCACTCAACGCACCGAGGTTCTGAGGGTCTGTACGGAAGCCGGCCCCGGGCAGTCGGTTGTCAGCGCCTTGGCTGCCGTACCAGCCGCGCGTGTTGTAGCCCATCGGGGCAACGATCAGGTAGCCGTGTTCCTCGGCGGCTGCGGTGAAACCAGGGTAGCGTACGATTTGCTGTGGATTGCTGAGAAAGCCGTGTAACGCGACGATCAGTGGAACGCCACTGGCAGGGGCAGAGTTTTTGGGGACGTACAGCGCGTACTCCATTTGCCGCCCCGCGGCTTTGAAGTCGTACGTACGGCGCAGCACTCGCCCGCGGGGGGCTTCTGCGCCTGCATTGGCCTCCACCAGCATCAGCAACGCAAGAGCTGCTAACGGAGGCAGCCTCCAGAGTCGGTGGAGATCGCGGTCCATAGCTTGGCTCCCAGTCGTGTGTGGTTTGTCTTCTCGCGATGGCCCATCGTGCACTTGAGCGCGGTGTGTACGGACGAGCGAGAATGATTGTAGCCTGCGACGGTGTGGCGCGCAGACGGAGGCCCGGATGGCGGTGCCGCATTTTCCCGGTGGGCGACGAGTTGTGTTACGCCTGCATTGACTTGTCTTCCACCCTGTCGGTGAAACTGCCACGTGGGTCAAGGAAGATCCAGCAGAGGGAAGCTGCCAGGTAGATTCCCGCGAACAGAAACAGCACCAGGTTCCAGTTGTCCGACCAGGCGACCAGTCCGCCGACCACACTCGGGCAGATCGCGGCCCCCAGATTGCCCGCCATGTTCATAGCGCCGAACAAAGGGGCTGTATTAGGTCCCGCCTTATCAATCATCACAACGTAGGCGGAGGGGCCACCCAGCTGGGCCAGGAAAATGCCCCAGCTGATCAGTACGACGGCCGAGATGGCACCGTTAACGAAGTAAGCCAGGAAAATACAGGCTCCACAGCTGGCCAGCGAAAAAATGGGTGTCAGCTGACGGCTGATCCGCAGGCTGCCCGTGCGGTTGTAGAGAAAATCGATCCAGACGCCACCGCACATCCCGCCCACGACGACGGCCAACAGGGGCAGCGCGGTCAGTGCGCCCGACATGGCGGTACTGACCCCCCGCGTCTCTTTGAGAAATGTGGGGAACCAGGTGGCGAAAAAGATGTATCCGGCGGCGCGAAAGAACTGCTGACTGAACAGCATCCAGATGTCGAGCCGGAGCAGCATCATTATCCAACCGACGCAACCAGGTGTGGCCGTTGAGCGGCCTTCCTGCTTGTCGTTAATGCAGCTGAGTTCAGCTGGATTGACGCTGCGATGGCTGCGCGGATTATCACGAAACCAGTAGCCGAAACAGACTGCCCAGAGCAAGCCCGGCAGGGCGAACAGGATGAAGACCGACTGCCAGGAAATTGGCGCTATCTCCAACCCCTTCCAGGCAAATCCGCTGATGGCCAGGCCCGTCAGGAAGCTACCCAGCGCACCTCCCAGTGACATGAAACTTCCCAGCAGGCCACTGGCCAACGCCCGGCGCGAGGTGGGCAGCCAAGTCGCCAGAATGGCCGCTGAGCAGGGAAAAATACCTGCCTGTGCCATCCCGAAGATCGTTTGGACCACGATCAGGGACCAGAACTCGCTGGTCAGGGTGAACGCCAGGCAGCAGAGTGACCACAGGGTGGCGTACAGGGAGAGGGCGCGGCGGGGTCCGATGCGTTGCCCGAGCAAACCAGCAGGGATCTGCCACAACGCGTAACCCCAGAAAAAGGCGCTCATGGCGGTCGCCATTTGTGCCAGCGAGAGCCCCAGTTCCGCGCGGACGACGGCTGCGGACACCCCCAGACAGCTGCGGCCGGTGTAGGCGATCGCCGCCGCCAGGCAGAGGGTTGCCAGGACCTG
>PBOG01000155.1 GCA_002724245.1 Planctomycetaceae bacterium | reverse complement strand
TCGCTGACTTCAATCCCGGATTCACCATACTTCGCAAATTTGAACGGTGATTTCATCAAACCACCGGTCTTGCGTTCGGTTTTCAGATTCGCCGACGGCGGTCGCTTGCCGTTGTACTTATCAAGTTCCGGCTTGGGATCAAACGTATCAACCTGCGAAGGACCGCCATTCATGAACAAGTGGATTACCCGTTTAGCGCGGGGGGCGAAATGCGCCACTTTAGGAGCCAACGGACTCAATTGCTCCACCGGCTGGGGCGCATCCGCCAAGGCCCCTTCACGCGACAAAATGCCCGCCAGTCCAAGGACTCCCAGGCCGGTGCCCATCGTCTGCAGTGACTGGCGGCGCGTGACACCCAAAGGTGGTCGATTGTGATGCATTGTGTATTCCCAAAACAACGGTGTTTCTATGGATAAAGATCGGCTCGGGCAGCTCGTATCTCAATCGAGATACATGAATTCATTGCCGCCCAGCAAGATTTGGGTATAGCGTTCCCAGCGTGTCATTTTGTTCTGTTCGCCGTTGGCAGCAGCTTCGTCCGCGGCGGAACTGTCCGCAGCAGCGTCGTCCGCAGCAGCAAGGTACGCCAATCCGAGTTCCATTTCCAGCGCGCTGGGAGCGCGGCCAAAGGCCAGCGCAAAAGCACGTTGAATCCGCGCTCGGTCCGTCGTCGGTTCCTCGCGATGCAAGCGGGCCGCGAATGACTTCGCCTGCTCGATCATAAAAGGGCTGTTCAGCACGAACAACTGCTGCTGGGGAACGGTCGTCTGGCTGCGCTTGGAACTGGTGATATTCGCATCCGGAAAATCGAACAGACGCAACAGGCTATCGAGTTCATGTCGACTGATTTTTGCATAGACAGTGCGCCGCACATTTCCCGCGTCGGCGAGGTTTGTCGACGCGCCACCCATCGCTCGATCAAGTCTTCCGGATACGTCCAGTAACGCATCGCGCCACGCTTCGACATCCAGACGACGGCGATTCATCCGCCACAACCAGCGATTATCCGCGTCGATGTTGGCGTTGGCCTCAGCGGCCTGGGTACTGGAGCGGTAGGTTGCAGACAACATAATCTCGCGATGAATCGAGCGGATCGACCAGCCCGATTTGAGAAAGCGGTCTGCCAGATAGTCCAACAATTCGGGGTGGGTCGGCGCCTCCCCTAATTTGCCAAAGTTACTGGGGGTCGCCACGATTCCACGTCCGAAGTGATGCTGCCAGATGCGGTTGACCATCAGTCGCGGGGTGAGCGGATTTTCCGGGCTGGCGATGGCGTCGGCCAATTCCCGTCGTCCACTTCCCTGGGTAAAGAGAGGCCGATCGTCGCCGGCCAGTACCCGGAGAAAACGGCGCGGTGCCAGCTCACGTTGATTAGCGGGATTACCACGGGCAAAGACTTTCATATCCTCAATTTTGCCCTCGGCGATCGTGTGCGCAATCGGATACATCGCGGGCGCTGCCTGGCGGGCGGCGGCCAGCTGATCGCGCAATTTCTTCAGTTCGCTACGACTCTCTTCCGGTAAATGCGCTTCCAGTTGTTTGTCGGGAATCGCAAATAGACCTTTATCGCCAAACACGGCCGTCAATAACTCCGCACCACCCAGCCGGGTATCCGCCGGCGCTTCGGTATAAACACGAAATTGAATACTGGCGTTGGCACCACAGGCACCCTGGTCACTCCCGCTGTGGTCGAGGCCACCGGTCACCTGAAATCTCTCGTAGCCGGGAGGCAAATCGTAAACGATGACCGACGGCGCATGGGTCCCAATCCCATGAGGGTAATTCTTGCCGCCCACCTTCAGTGGCACTCCTCCCACACTCTTGTCGATTTGAATCTTGCCGAAACCTGTCTGGGCCGACTTCCATTTCAAATCGGTCAAACGGGTCGTACCGTCCGGCCCGATGAGCTGCGGGTCGAGCCAGTCGGCATGGTCGCAACTCTTTCCATTGTCAGCATCGGTCACCACCAAATAGAGTTCCTTGGCGCCGCGAATATCGATGTTGATTTTGACCGCTGGCCTGGCTTTGGTGATCACATCACTGGCGAATCGCGGACTACCGGGCATGTGTTTGACCTGCACCTGCGGATCGGTCGTTGGCGATGGCTGTTTGCCATCACGCTGATCCAACAAGCGCTGCAAATAGTTCTCCAGCTGCAACGCGACCTCCGCAACCGCTGCAGGCACCCCATCGGTTCCCTCCTCCGCCGCCGCAGGCAGCAGGGCAAACCAGGAATCGAAGGCGGGCACTTTCCCCTTGTTCTTCGGATCTAGAAACTCAACCCAGCGTTTCAACAGAAATGCCGGCAAGCCTGCTTTTTTGGCCACTCCACCAATCTTCACGGGTTGACCCGATTGCTGGGCGACGCGCAGCTGCCAGACCGCCTTGATGTACCTGGCAACGTCTTCTCTTTTCGCCTCCGCGGCGATCGTTTTTTGTGCCGCGAGGTACTTTTTGACAGCCCCATCCCGGTTTTTCACCTCCTGCTGGCCAGTGTTATACGTGGCAACTTCTGCCGGATCGCAAAGTGGCGCGTTATGGAGTTTGGAACTCTTGAAGATCCCGGCCAGCGAGTAGTAGTCCTGGGTCGGAATGGGGTCAAATTTATGATCGTGACAACGGGCGCAGGAAACGGTTAAACCTAGGAAAGCGCGCGTCAGTGTATCGACACGGTCGTCGAGCTCATCTGCAGCCGCCTTGGCCGCGTCACTGTTCTTGTAATACTGCGCGCCGAGCCCAAAAAACCCGAGTGCGACCAGGTGATCGTACGATTGATCGGCCACCGGCCCCAGCAAGTCCCCGGCAATCTGGAGCTTGACGAATCGATCGTAAGCCATGTCCGAGTTGAACGCAGATATCACCCAATCCCGGTACCGAAATCCGCTGGTATTTGGCGTCACGGCAAAGGTGTGTGCCTGGTCCTCGGCGTAACGGGCCACATCAAGCCAATAGCGACCCCAGCGCTCACCGTAATGCTGTGATGACAGTAACCGATCGACTACCTTGGCGAATGCTGCAGGAGACGTATCTTCAAGAAAATCGGCGACCTCCGCCGGCTGCGGAGGAAGTCCGATCAAATCGTACGTCGCCCGTCGAATGAGCTCCTGTTTCCCGGCCGGATCGACTGGGCTGACGCCGGCCGATTCCATTTTCGCAAGTGTGAAATAATCGATCGTCCCCTGTGGCCAATCCGCCTGCTTGACCGTAGGCAGTGGCGGTGAAACAACGGGCCGAAAGGGCCAGTTCTGTCGCGCCGCGGCAAAGTCGATCGCGGTAGGCGCGGCAACCTCACCAGCACGTGGGTCTGGGGCCCCCATCTCGACCCACTTTACGAAGTCCGCCACCACCGCGTCGGGAAGCTTGCCCTGGGGTGGCATTTCAAAATTTTCTTGTCGCAGCGCATCGATCAACAGGCTTTCTGCGACCTGCCTGGGCACTACCGCAGGGCCCGAATCACCTCCCTTGCGCGTGGCAGCGCGGGAATCGAGTAAGAGACCACCTTGGACTTTCTTGGCATCGGCTGAATGACATTGGTAACAGTGCTTGACCAGAACGGGACGAATTTTTTGCTCAAAGAACTCAATCTGCTCGGCCGGCAATTGCTGTTCGGCCTCCGAGTCCTCCGCCGCTGAAACACTCCGACCGCATGTCAGCAAAACGAACCAGGCGACCGCCGTACTTACCGAACTACGGAAAAACCACACGTTACAGATATTCATCACAAGCCTTCATCAAACCCGTTTTTTTTCACTATCCAATACCGACTCGCAGCGCCCATGCGCCCACCGACTTCCAGTCGGGGAAGCTCGCTACTGGGACGGACCACGGTCTTATCTTAGCGTAAACACACGCCAGGTCTTAGCGCAAACAGCACTACTGGTACGAGAATATCAGGTTTCTGAGGCCGACTGGACCGCCGGCTCACGACGTTCGTCGGTTCCAGCCCGGCAGCTTGCCGGCAGACATCAAAGTTACTTGTAGATCTCGCAGTCCGGCAGCGCTTCCTGCAATTTTCCAACGG
Organism: Planctomycetaceae bacterium; assembly: GCA_002724245.1. Lineage (GTDB taxonomy): Bacteria > Planctomycetota > Planctomycetia > Pirellulales > Pirellulaceae > UBA9264. The sequence goes on along the minus strand of PBOG01000155.1, from coordinate 15,085 downwards.
CTGACGCGGAAACCCTGGTACCCAGTAAATTAAGCGCGCGTAAATGCGCCATCCGTTTTGGGGTGGCCCAGACCGGCAGCACTGAACGGGGTACCGGTCAACGTCAGATTCTGTAAGTGCATCAGCGGTTGCAAATGGATTAATCCGCCATCTTGAACCTGGGTATTGTCGAGTGACAGTCTCTGCAGTTGCGTGAGACCCTTGAGGTGTACCAGACCCTGGTGCGTCAGCGCATTACTGCCCAGCACAAATCGCCTTAAATTGGTCAGGCCGACTAGGTGGAGCAGCCCGGCATCCGCAATCTGCGTTTTGTTCAGACTGAGTTCGTGTAAATGGGCCATCACAGACAGATGCTGCAGACCGCCGTCAGTAATTTGAGTGCCACCCAGGCGAAGATCTTGAAGTGCACCCAGACCTGGCAATTGCAATATCCCATGGTCGGTAATCGCAGTGCGCTCAAGATGTTAATGTCTGCAAACCGGTTAACAGCTGAAGCTATTGCAAACCCGGTCCGTAATTCGAGTGTCGTTCAGATTGACTTCCATGACGGTGCCTTCGGAATCCTGCTCGACGTGGACTCCTGATTCAACCAAGAGCGCGGGCACCTCCGTCCGCACGCCGCGCACAGTCACCGGATTCCGGGAACCCAGTTCGAAGGTACTCCAACCGCCGGTTTTGTTTTACAAGACAATCTGGCACTGCGGCCAGCATCAACGTCCGTAGCTTTGGGTATACGGTGCAGGTGAACAAGTCCCGCATCGGTCGCGCGAGGTTAATGGAAGGAAAGTCCGAGAACGTCACCCGCTGCGTTCCGATCGATCGATCTCCCCAACTTTTTCAGTTCGGTAACCGGATCAGCGCACTCGGCGCGCGACAGCACCAACCAAGCCGCTGCGAGCAGGCGTTTCATGAGCGAGCCCTTTCAGACCAGAAGCTAGAGACTTCATCAATATAAAGCCCGCTGCGGGATCGCACACACAAGATCTGGCAGGCCGTGCGGGTCCCTGGAAACGTGACGCGTGGACCCATGGCAGGAAACGAATTCCATCGTCGGAGAGCCCGCCCTAGCAGACGGTTCCTGCGCAGCTCGGTTCGCTGCGGGACTGGCGATGCCCAGGCGACCATCCCCGCCACGGTCTGGCCGCCAGGTTAAGGTCGCTGGCTGGCGTGGTGGTATCGACTAGCACCGCAGCGGTTTTTCGATTTCGATCCCGATCAGGCATATTCATCCCGACCGCTTTACCAGAACGCGAAAACAGGGCAATTGAGGGGGATAGAATCTTCGCAAGCGATTTGAAACAGGGTACTTGCGATTCAGCTATGACCTGCTTAGCATAATGAGATTAAGTCTCATTACAACTTCTGCAGGTGGAAAAGGGTGTGGCAATCCGGCTTCCGCCCGCTCGCGGCACCAGCCGCAGCGGTACTGCAACGCAGCTCAAAAAAGGTGATTAACCCTATGAAACCCTGGAAACTCTCCCTGATTCTCATCCTGACGGTGTGGGGCACCAGTGCCGTGCCGGCGCAAGTCGTAAACGTCTACTCCGCACGACACTACGACACGGATGATCAGATCTACCAGAAATTTGAAGAGACCACCGGCATCAAGGTACGGCTCATTGAAGGCGGGTCTGACGCATTATTGGCGCGGTTGAAACGCGAGGGAAAGCGGAGCCCCGCGGATGTGTTCATCACCGTCGATTCGGCCCGTCTCTACAAAGCCGAACAACAGGGTGTCTTCCAATCCACGACGTCAGCCACGCTGAACAAACGCATTCCCGCCCATCTGCGCCATCCCCGGGGGCTCTGGTTCGGACTGACGAAGCGTGCCCGTATTCTGCTGGTCTCGAAAGAGCGCGTAAAACCAGGTCAGATTACGAGCTATGAAGACCTTGCCAAGCCGGCCCTCAAAGGGCGCGTCTTGATCCGCAGTTCCTCGAATGTCTACAACCAGTCACTGGTGGGATCGATAATCCAAGCCCACGGTGAGAAAGCCGCCGAACAGTGGTGCCAAGACCTGGTCAAGAACATGGCTCGCAAGCCGCAAGGTGGTGACCGTGATCAAATCAAAGGCGTGGCTGCCGGTGAAGGCGACGTCGCGGTGGCCAACTCCTACTATTTCGCACGGATGCTGGGAGGAACTCCAGAGGAACGCAGTGCGGCGGCGAAAGTCAGAGTCGTCTTCCCAAACCAGTCCGGACGCGGTACGCACGTGAACTTGTGTGGTGCCGGGGTCGTCGCCACGGCACCCAACCAGGCAAACGCAGTGAAGTTAATTGAATTTCTCGCCAGCGATTTTTCCCAGGTCCGGTTCGCCGCGGGAAACAATGAGTACCCCGTCGTCAGTGGTGTCAAATCGGTACCTGTCCTGGAAAAGCTCGGCTCCTTCAAAGAAGATGTTCAAAATGCTTCGGTCTTCGGGAAAAATACTCTGAAGGCCATTCGTATGATGGATCGGGCGGGCTGGCGTTGAACGTGATCCTGTGGGTGACTGCGAGGGCATTCAACGGACGCGTCTGTCCATTCTCCCTCGGTCTTGCTACCCCACGGAAACAGATGTGATTCAAGTGATCCGGAAATGGCTTGGTCGCTGGGCCTGGACTTGCGCCAGCCTGGCCATTGCTGCGCTCGTGGTGGTACCACTCGCAGATATTCTGCTGCACATCGGGCAGGACTCCGAGGGAACGTGGCAGCACCTGACAGAAACGGTGCTGACCAACTACGTCAGCAATACGCTGTTACTCGGTGGGGGGGTGGCAATCGGTACACTGGTAATCGGAGTTCCAGCGGCGTGGGTTGTCACGATGTGCCGTTTTCCTGGCCACACGATTTTTCGCTGGGCGCTGCTGCTACCGCTGGCAATCCCGACCTATCTGCTCGCCTATGCGGCAACCGATCTACTGCAATTTGCCGGTCCGATTCAAACGGCACTCCGTGGCACGTTCAATTGGACCCGCAACGATTACTGGTTTCCCAACGTGAGATCATTGCCAGGCGCCATCGTCATCCTCACCCTGGGCCTTTATCCGTATGTCTATCTGGCTGCTCGATCCGCGTTCCTCGAACAATCACTTTGCGTGCTGGAAGTCAGCCGCACCCTCGGTGTCGGCGCTTGGACCAGTTTCTGGCGCGTGGCGATGCCACTGGCTCGGCCCTCCATTGCAGCAGGACTTTCCCTGGCACTGATGGAAACATTTGCTGAGTTTGGCGCAGTCGATTACTGCGCAGTGGATACCTTTGCGACTGGCATCTACCGAACGTGGTTCGCCCTCGGGTCGATCACTGCTGCGGCGCAACTCTCCGCATGCCTCCTGGCTTTTATCTTGTTCTTGCTATTGCTGGAATCGGTTTCACGTCGGTCTGCCCGGTTTCACCACACGACCAATCGCTATCGGCAACTCAGTCCCTTTCGGCTGGTCAAGTGGACTGCGACCCTGGCGGTGATCGGCTGTGCGTTACCGATTCTGCTGGGCTTTGTCCTGCCCACGTGCCTGTTCTTGTTCAAGAGCTGGCACTATGGCGACGAACGGGCCACCGAGACCTTTCTCGAACTGGGTCGCAATAGTGTGATCCTGGCAGGCATCGCAGGAGTCCTCGCGATGTGGCTGGCGCTGCTCGCCGCCTACAGCCGTCGTCTGCAACCACATCGAATCGTTCAAATCGCCACGCGGGTAGCCAGCCTGGGTTACGCCATTCCTGGCGGCGTCATCGCGATCGGGCTGCTGGGACCTTTGCTATCGGTCGAATTGGGTTTCAATGAACTTTGTGAACACCTGTTTGGTTGGACCCCTGGATTTCTGTTCACAGGTACAATCCTGGGAGTCTTAGTGGGATATCAAACTCGGTTCCTGGCAGTCGCGCTCAACCTGATTCAGGCAGGATTGACGCGTATTCGAACCTCACTCGATGACGCAGCGACGACACTGGGAGCCTCACCCAGACGAACCCTGGTGCGCGTCCATGCGCCACTGCTGCGGGGCAGTATGTTGTGTGCGTTGTTGCTGGTTTTTGTCGATGCGCTCAAGGAATTACCTGTCACGCTGATCTTGCGGCCATTCGATTTTGAGACACTGGCAGTGCGCGTGTATCAACTGGCTTCAGACGAACGATTGAACGAGGCTTCCACCGGCGGCCTGGCAATGATTGTCGCCGGGCTGATTCCAGTGATTGTCCTGTCCCAGCTGATGGCGCGGGCGCGTCCCGGAAAGAGCGGCAGCGAGGTGATTTCATGAGCGGTACTTCTCCAGTCAATCAACTGTGCGTCGAACAGGTGACGCATTCGTATGGGCGCACCACCGTGGTGCGGGACGTCAGTCTGGACGTGGAAGCGGGTCAAGTCCACTGCCTCTTGGGACCATCAGGCAGTGGAAAGTCGACACTACTGCGCATTATCGCCGGACTGGAGACTCCGGACAGCGGCGCCGTTTCCATTGGGAGTGTGCAAGTCACGGGAAAACACATCTCCGTACGTCCGGAACAACGGGCCATCGGCTTTGTGTTCCAGGATTACGCGCTATTTCCACATCTTAATGTGCAACGCAATATTCTTTATGGCATGCCCCGTGGCACCCGGGCTGAACGTCATGGCAAGGTGAAATCACTACTGGAACGAGTCGAGCTGGCTGACGCGGCAAGTGCCATGCCGCACACCCTCAGCGGGGGCGAGCAGCAGCGTGTCGCGCTGGCGCGGGCACTCGCACGCGAACCCGCTGTGATGTTGTTGGATGAGCCGTTTTCCAGCCTCGATGTACGACTCCGAGCCGAGGTCCGTGAAACAACGCTAAGAGTATTAAGGGAATTCAATACGGCCACACTGATGGTAACTCACGATCCACAGGAATCGATGCGCTGTGCCGATCTGGTCAGCGTAATCCGGGCTGGACAAATCATCCAAACGGCCACACCCCAGGACCTCTATTTCTTTCCGGCAGATCGAGAGACGGCTGAAACGTTCGGCCCTGTCAACACGCTCAAGGTACGCCAGGAGGGTAGCCAGCACGTCACAACGCTGGGGTCTTTGCCCGGCCTTGTCGCATTGGACAATTTGAACGAAACCGCACTATTGCGTCCCGAATGCATTGCGCTGGAACCCGCGCCCAATGCGACTGCGGACAGCCACGGGATCGTCCGCACCATCGAACCCGAGGGTGGCACGACGCTAATTAGTGTGCAGTTGTCGCAAGGGCCGCTGGTGCAAGCCCGCTGCCTGGCACCGGGCAACTGGAGTGTTGGTGCCGTGGTACGTGTACGCTTGCGAAATCCCTGGGTAGAGAGCAACCCCGGTGCCAATTCGTCCGCGCACTAGAACCTTCAACACGCATCACCGCGGGAACATCAGCGGGCACCGGTCCGCGCTCTCTTTTCAATATCCTGTAACTACGAACCGGGTACCGGCCAATCGAGATGTTTATGCAGAAACTTGTAGGTCCCTACCCCGTTGATCGTATGGGGTCCATCAAACCACTCGATTTCTGTCCGGTCACCGATTTTCAGTTTTCCTTGGTAGAGAAATCGCACTTTGCCGAACTCGTAGGCCACCCATTCGTCGACGCCGACTCCGTCAAAATGACCGCGTTCGACCATGAATGGGCGGGGACAGATCAGATAGGCCATTTCTGCATAGTTGAAGGTACTACCCAGATTCCATTCAAAGATCTCGTACTCGCCTGTCCACACGTAGCTGAAACTATGTCGCGTGGAAGCATTCTTGCGAACCCACTCATTAAAGTCAGCCGAACAAATGGACAAACAGTAACCACTTACCAGCGGCGGAATCCGCATGGCACTTTTGCCACCGTAGGAGAGTCCGTAGAAGGCAATCCGCTGGGAGTCGACAAACGGCAAGCCCCCGAGCCAATTGACAATCTGCTGGTGCTGCGGCACGATCGTTGAAAACAACGTTTTCTTGAGCACGTAGCTCTTCCGTTGCAGCGTACGAAAACGGTCGCCAAAGATATAGAGATTCTGGGGCGCAAAGGTAATGAACCCCCGCTCGGCAAGTACAGTAGCAAAGCGAGAGTACGCATACTCATCTTTCGCTCCGATTGTACTCTGTGGTCGGCCTTCCAGGCCGTGCTGACAAACGACGACCGGACGCCGCTCGCCCTCCTGCATCCCCTTGGGAATCGTCAGCAATCCATAGGCGATGACATCTTCGAACACGTCCAGCACCACTTCGTAGCGGGTCCACTTGTCCGTTTCCTCGGTCATCCGACTACGGGGATCCGCCGGCAATAGCTCCAAGTCGAAGTGACCAATTACTTCGTGTCGAAAATAGTCGCGATACGACTCCACCGACTTTTCATAGGCCGCTAGATTGCTGGTATCAAGTTTGCTCATGAACTGCTTGCGGACAAACGGGCTCTCACGCAACAGCCACTGGTTGTGGTCGTCTATCTCCTGCACCTGGCGGGCCTGGCGGGCTACCTCATCCACCACACCATTCGGATTCGGCGGTTCACCCGGACCAGCCAGTTTGAGCTGCGGGTCAAGCGCACTGAGCAGGGACTGTAACGTCTCTTCCGTCGCAAACGGCCCTGTCCCGTCACCACTTCGTATCAACTGAAACTGGCACAATTCGGGTTTGTCCGCGAGCAGTTTCGCGGCGCGGTCCAGTTCCCCTTTGACCACTTCGGGTCGTGGTGTATCCAAGACGGCCGGAGCACCACCCCCACCCGCTAATTTGAATTCGGGCCCCCGGGCCGCTTCGATGATTAATGTCCGCGGGGCGATCAGCGTGGCAAGTTCCGCATCCCCGAACTGGTCCAACAAGCCAAAGACATTCCGCGAAATGGGTTCCTGCCAGATGTCCTGACGGGAATCGAAATAACCACTCACACAAGTCGCATCGATCCGCTGGTCGAGCGCTGCTGCGTACAAAGCCAGCATACCGCCCTCGCCCCAGCCCATCACGGCGACACGGTTCTTCTGGTCACCATATTGACGATCGATACCATCGATCAAAGCCAGGATTTTTTGCACCTCGTAGCCAATCAGGTGCCGGCCCAACTCGTAAGCACTCCGGTAAAGAAATTCCCGGGTCGTCATCTTGGCTCGGCCATTACGCGGGCCGTAGTTACGACTGATGATTGAGGGGACAAAAACGGTGCAGCCGCTTTCCGCCAGTCGGCGGGCGTACTGCTGCGCGGGTGGCAACCCCGGACTCACACCACACAGCATCTCGGGCGTCTGGTCGGCATCGGGAATGACAATCACAAATCGGTCGTTCTGCTGCTGCTCATTCGTACAAAAGAGCGCCAGGCCTTCACCGTGCATATTGCGGATCGAGGGCCAGCGGATATTCATGGCTCGAAATCCCTTTCCCACACCACTTACCGGAAATCGTTTTCCGCGCACAAACAGCAATTGTTGATCTGCCAGTCCCTGCGGGTTTACCCGTGCATCTACAACCCCGGTAATCTCAGCCAACCGCGCTCGGTTAGCGGCCACTGATTTGATGTAGGCGGCTGGCGAAGCGAGGTCGCGCTTCCAGTGCGCAGCCCGGCGCTCAATCGACGCCTCCAAATGGCGCAGTAGAAAGCGGTCGACACCCGCCACCAGCTGGGAAGGGATATCACCTTCCAGCTTTAAAGGCCGGGACCCTGGGAGTTGATCGGCAGCCACTGCCCCCTCAGTCATCGTGAGTTGCAGAAGCGACAGTACCAGCAGTGGAAGAGGCAGAAAACGCATCCGGGACTCCCTGGAGTCAAAATGGGAAAAGCTGCAATCAAAACCGCACCAGAACGGGACGAAGTAGCACCAGTATGGCGAATCTACGCCGGCAAGCAACAATCCGCGCCCAGAGAGCACGAATCATCCCGCCTGGGCCAGCTGCGGTCCAGCAATGAACCGGCATGCAGCGGACCCGACGCATCCTGCCTGTTTGAATCATCACCCAGGATTCACTTTTCCTTGATGCGATCTTCACGTCTTTCAGCCATTTTCCAGACTGCTGCTGGGATGAGACCAGCAGTTTTTTTCCACTGCTCACATCCGGGGTTTCCAGCCACTGCAATCTCAACAGTGGTGGCCACCGGATCGGAACATCAGACACAGGGATTCAGAAAGATGGTCAATACAGGCAACCTCATCCTTCCGCAGACTTCCATCAGTCATGGCACCGATTTCAGCTCTCGTCAGTCCATCCGCGATCAACTGGCACTGCAAACGGAAGTCACCAGGGCGCATTGGTTACAGTCACAGCAGGACCCTGCGCGTGGTGAAACTGCGCTCAAGGACACGGCGCTTAAGGACACGGCGCTTAAGGACACTGCGCAACTGTCTCGCCGGAGCTTTCTGCAGCGCAGCACGGCAGCACTCAGTGGCGCAGTCATGGCAGCCCCGCTATTGGAGTCGACCGCACGACACGCGCGGGGTGACGCGCACCAGGCGGTCAGCCCGTGGGGGCCGTTGACTCCACAGAAAGACCAAAGTACTGGATGCACCTTGTGCGCGCTTCCTGAAGGATTCCAATACTGGAGCTTCGGCTGGACCGATGATTACTTGGACGGGGCCAGCGACGTCCCGGCCAGGTCGACACCCAACATGCACGACGGCATGGGTGTGATTGATCAATTTGGATCGCGCACGGTTCTGGTGCGCAACCACGAGGTGTCCGAAGAAGCCGGCAGTTTTGCCGACAAATCGACCACCTATTCTGGCATCGCGGGCGGAGGCACCACCACGCTCATCTGGAATGCCGAGACACATACCGTGGAATCCCAGTTTGCCAGTATGGGCGGAACACTACGTAACTGCGCAGGTGGCGTGACACCATGGGGCACCTGGTTAACCTGCGAAGAAACATACGCCACGGGAACAAAGGGATCCAAGCACGGCTACGTCTTTGAGGTCGCCCCCGCTGGTGGTGTGCCCAAGCCTATTCTGGGCATGGGTCGGTTCAAGCATGAAGCCACCGCCGTCGACGAAGCGGGCACGATTTACCTCACCGAAGACGCGCGCTATGCCGGCTTCTATCGTTACTTGCCCTGGGTACTCGGTAATGTGGCCGCCGGCGGCCGCTTGCAGATGCTCACGGTCGCGGGCAAGAACAACAGATGCTTTAATTTTGATCAGCCTTTCAACGTCCCCAATAGCTGGGAGATCGATTGGGTCGATGTGCCGGCACCGCATGAATTGGGTACCTTCAGTCGCACTTCCAAGCGGGGCGGCGCTCGATTCACACGCCTGGAAGGTTGTTGGGCCAGTGATGACTTCAAACAGATTTTCTTTCTTTCAACCGACGGCGGCGTCGCCTCCAAAGGGCAGATCTTCTGCTATGACGTCCAGGAGCAGAAACTGACCATTATTTTCGATGCGCTCGCTGAAAACGTTGCCGACTATCCAGACAATTTTACGATCACACCCGGTGGTGGCTTTTTGCTCTGCGAAGACCATCTGCCAGACAAGTCAACCATGCCACAACGGCTCCTGGGGATGGCTCCGGACGGTAACGTGTTTCCGTTCGCAGAAAATCGCTGCGTATTCGAAAAACCCTACCGCCGCGCCGAGGGTGGTTACAAAACGTCGTTTGCCGGCGACTTCTCGAAAAGCGAGTGGGCGGGTGCCTGCTTCAGCAAAGATGGCCAGTGGTTGTTCGTCAACATTCAGACCCCAGGGGTCACACTCGCGATCACCGGACCCTGGAAAGATGGGGCGCTGTAAATACCCTGGTCCGCGCTGGAGCATCTAGGGACTGCGGCCTTTCTCCAGTTGACGGAAATCGATCCGGCGATCAACGAAACTTCTCGATTGGGGCAAACTCCCATCGTGCGAGGTGATCACAATACAGTTCGTTGTGTCGATCGCTTCGAAGACTTGTCGGTAGCCGGTCACCATGGTCAACAACGCATTGACGAAGCAACTCCGGTGTTTCTGCACAATCACCCGTTCTACATGTTCACTGTAGCAACCGATGATGTCGTTACTGGTGCCTAATTGGGCATCCTGTAGGCGGCCGGGTGGAACATCAAACACGTAACCATCCGCACCACTTTCGAGGACCTGGCCATAAAACATGTTCCCCGTCCCCAGGCAGCGTACAGCGATCTGGCAGGTACTAATCCGACCGCCGATTACCGAATTGGAATTTGCCGATTGACGCTGTTCCTTCGCGTCAGAGCAGAAATCAAAACCAACACACTGGTTGGTCGACCAGTCAGAAGTCCCGGCAATGTGGCACGCAGTAAACAAGTTGTAGTAGGGTGACACACCATTTCCTGGTCCAAAAAATCCGGAAGTGTTGCTGGCCCGCAAATGGAGGTGCAGATCGTCGAACCGACTGTAGCTCATACCGCGAAGGTCAATCCCGTAGGCCGCTTTTGTCCGGACTTCAATATTCAAACGGGCTACGTGAAAAGCCCAGCTTTTGGCTGGCTGGTGGGATTGCAGACAGCCGGTAGCAGCCGGACCGTCATACTGCAACACCGAACCTAATCCGTCCCCGATGAGTGCGACGCCCTGATGCAATTTCAAAGGCCGCCCCACTCGATACACCCCGGACGGCACAACCACGGTCGCACCCCCTGCCGCTGTATCAAGCGCTGATTGAAGCGCAGCGGTATCATCGCGGCCGTCACCTGATGCACCGAACCAGCGGACGTTGATCGCACCCGAATAGAGTCGTTGCCAGTGGCCTGCCTCAGAATGATCACTGGCCAGTACCGTTCCCAGATTGGCGACCGCCGGCTGGGATGTCCAGCGAAATAAACCGCCGCCGCCGTCTCCCGGTTGACGATAACCGGCCACTTGTACGTATTGCCCCGAGTCAGGTGGTACGGTTTGTAGCTCGGCAAGCCGATCCACGACAAACAGGTGCTCCATGGTATTACCTTCCGCTGGCAGGGGAGAAAACGCGTCGCAACCACCGTCGCAGCGGCACATTGGACCGGGACGGTTGGCACCCGAGTATGACGCTGGTGGCCGGACATTCTAGAAAACGCGATTTCACAGCGTCAACCAAATCGCGCGAGGTGGGCTACCTGCTGCCGGTCCGCTTTGCAGAGCCCTCGCCGCCAGACACGGGGCGAAAGTCCACCCTGATGAAGCATCCGCAGAATCTCCCCCAAGGACGCAAGTTCTCATATCAACAAGACTTCGTGGCGTACTGGTTGAAGTGGTACCGGACGGGGTAAAATGACCGTCAAGCGCGTCTCGTGCCGATCTCTCCTCTCGAATGAACCAAGGCTCGTGTTGGCTTGACGCTGTCTTGATCACTGAAAACTCACAAGCTTTTGCCAGGTTGGATTTCCAGATGACCAAGCTCCCACTACAGCAACCAGACGTGAACCTCTCACCAGCTTCTCAGGCACCGCCGCGCTTTCAGGTCTACACCCAGCGCAACCTCGATCAGATTCAACAATTACAGTGTCTCTCTGAGGAGCTACGGTTCGACATCCGGGTCGTCGCGCAAGTCCTTCCCTTTCGGGTCAATCAGTATGTGATCGACGAGCTGATCGCCTGGGAAGATGTTCCCAACGATCCCATCTTTCGGTTGGTCTTCCCACAGCGCGAAATGCTTGACCCGGCGCATTTTTCACAGATCGCGGACCTGTTGCGAGCCAATGCTGAGCAGTCCGTCCTGAAGCATGCGGCCGCAGAAATTCACCGCGAACTGAATCCCCACCCGGCTGGCCAGACAACGCAAAACGTACCCCGTATCGGCAACGAGTACCTTGAGGGTGCCCAGCACAAATCCCGTGAACCCCTGCTTTTCTTCCCGAGCCAGGGTCAAACCTGCCATTCCTACTGTAGCTTCTGTTTTCGCTGGCCCCAGTTCGTTCAAAATGAAGCCTTTCGTATTTCCTCACGTGAAGTAGCTACACTGCATGAATATCTTCAGAGCCACACCGAGGTGACCGATTTGCTGGTGACGGGTGGGGATCCCATGGTCATGAGCAGTGCCCGACTGGGTGAATACCTGCGGCCACTGACGGCTCCCGCATTCGCGCATCTACAGACGATTCGCATTGGCACAAAGTCCTTGACCTTCTGGCCACATCGTTTTGTCACTGACAAAGATGCGGACGACGTATTGAGGCTCTTTGATGAACTCGTCAAGGCCGGCAAACACCTGGCCCTGATGGCGCACTTTGAACACGGACGGGAGATGGAAAATGATCTCGTCCACAAAGCGGTTCGTCGTATCCGCGACACAGGGGCCATCATTCGCACCCAGGCCCCCGTGCTGCGCCATATCAATGACGACCCTGTGGTGTGGGCCTCCATGTGGCAACGCCAGGTGGAAATGGGAATGATCCCGTACTACATGTTTGTCGAAAGAGACACCGGAGCGCGACGCTATTTCGAGTTGCCTCTGAAACGTGCCTGGGAAATTTACCAGCAGGCAATCCAGCGCGTGTCGGGCCTGGGCCGCACCGCGCGGGGACCCTCCATGAGTGCCAACCCGGGTAAAGTCGAACTCCAGGGTGTGGCCCACGTCCGGGGTGAACGTGTCTTCGTACTGCGCTTTATACAGGCCCGCAATCCAGAGTGGGTCCAGCAGCCGTTTTTCGCCAAATACGATCCGCAAGCAACCTGGCTGGATCAGCTCCGGCCTGCTTTCGGCGAAGAAAAGTTCTTTTTTGAAGCATAAGCGGCGCTGGGATACCGTTGTGCCGCCAGGATACACCGTCGGGATCACAGCATATCCATCCCCTCAGCAATCCGCAGTGGCAAGCCAGCCGTTTGTTCTGAGGTGGGCAAACTAACACTTTTCTGCGGCTGCAGCAGGACACGGTAAAGACACCGTACCATTGCTCCGCGACCAGCTGCATCAAGCAAGGAATGACCAGCGGCAACCACAGACTTCGTGTTTCCACACCGGTGAATCCAATGTCGATTGTCACTTGGCCTGATTGGTGGGAGCTTCGTCGTAGCGCACTTTGGAAATGGCACGGGCCGTGTACAGAACGGCCAGAAACAACAAGAGCGCGCCTGCCGGAAGCACCAGAATCCCCAGACCCGGATCACCACCAACAAAGAAGAATCCGCCCAGGAAAAAACCGCCCGGGATCAGAACCGCCGCACCCAGCAAGGCGCGTGACGCCAACGACCGCGAGGAAGTTGACCACTGGGGAAACGTAGCGACCGTCGTGCCAAAAACAATATGCACGATTGCCAGCAGAGTTCCGTGCGCATGCGCCAATGTCCACAACATACGGCGCGTTTCCTCAGACAGGTACCAGCCTATCTTGAGCCCATGCATTACCTCCAGCACCACGCCCAGGCTCAAGAAGAACAACAAGAGCCACCAGCCAACCATGACATGGAATCGCGCAAAACGAAAAGCCTCCACCCGTTGCTGGGGAGTTCCCAAGAGTTCGGCGATCCGATCTTCTTGATGCGTCGTCACTATTCTGGAATAGACAGAGGTCGATTGTCGCGTTCACCCATCAGGCGATCGATCCGTAGTTGATCGATCGTACCGCCAGGCGTGCGCAGCAGGTGCGACCAGGTTTCGACGTCGCGTTGGGGCGACATCTGGCGACTGATTCGCAGCGCCTCGCGCCTGGCCTGCGTCTGCTGGGCTTTCGTACCGATGAAATCATACTCAAAGTCTGCAAATTCCGGGAGGCTCATCAGAGAACGGTGGGCCATCCAACGAACGATCGAATAGGGATCGTCCAGGAGCTGTGCCAGCAGCGCTGCCTGCCAGCCCCTGCCCGACGCCTGTTGGGCAGGCTGCCAGCCTAAATGCCAGGCGGCAAACACACGTTGCACGGCGTCACCGCGCAACAACCACAACAGACTTGCCGCGATCTGCTGTTCGTCTGCGGTCAGCTCTGCCTCGGGAGCGCCGTACCAACTGGTGAGATGCTCCGAAGTCCACTGCAGCGTGCGGTCAACGTGACACAGATTGCACGCGTTGGGCCGATCACTCTGGGTGCTGGACAGGGCGCGGGGAGAATCAATGCGGTGAGAACGCATCGCTGTAAACAGGGCGTAGGTCGTATGGGGCATGTGGCAGTTGTAACAAAGACTCCCCGCCGACTCAGGACCGTGGTGTGTGTGTTCCGAGAGACGTGCGGCAAATAGAGGCTCATCGTGGCACTGCACACAAGCCTGATTGCCCAAGTGGTCTGGTTTCAGCTGGTCATTCGCCCAGTCCAGGGAGGGGCGGGCATCTGTCTCCTTCTGGTGCATCGAGTGGCAAGACAGACAGGTTAATGTGGGCCGGCCACCGGGTATCTGTTTGCCTTGCTGGTAGCAGGGTGACTCGATGTGCGCATTGTATTCGTCACCCCCGACACGGCAGGTTCCATCGTTCCAGAACACATTGCGCGAATTCTCGTAGGGATCTCCTCCGGCCGTATCGGAGGCATTCGCGGGCCGCTGGTATTTCAGCAGGCTGGTGAACTTATCCAGATCATCACCCGCCGTGTAACGCACTCCATGTTGAAGATAATCGGTAAAATCTCGATCGTTGGCGGCCGAGTGACAGCGTCCACAAATTTGCGTAGACGTTCTTGGATCACAACGCGCTGGATTGACAATTGAAGGATCTGGCTGCTTGTCAAAGTGTCGTAGATATCGATTCACTGGATTCTGGTGCCGGCGCGCGTGTTCTTCGCCCGGCCCGTGACAGGACTCACAGGAAATTCCAAATTCCGCAATTTCGAGATCATACTGACCCGTCCGCGCATCGTATCCCGGACTGGCAGCTAGGCTGTGGCACCGACTGCAACGCGCGGTCCAGTTGGCCACGTAGGGACCCATATCCGGAGGAGACAAGACCGAGTCCTTTTTCGGAATCCAACGCCCCTGGTCGATGCTGTAATACATGGGCACCTCCCTGAGTGTTGGGTCTTCACCGTCGGTGACCCAGCAGATCTGGATGTGATGGGAACCGGTTAACATCACTACCCGGTGTGGTAGTAAACCCGCATTGGGACCCGAGGTATCTTCCGGAGTACCAATATGGACCCAGAACTCGTCTCCTCGGCGTTCAAACCGGAAGCGGGTTCCCCACGTGGTGTATTCTGTTTCACCATCAAAAATGCCCCGCACCGTCTGCGGACTGGCCAGCTGAGTCATTGTCCGATGGTAAGACTTCTGCCAGGTGCCGTGCGCCCCTGGATGACAATTA
>PBOG01000154.1 GCA_002724245.1 Planctomycetaceae bacterium | reverse complement strand
GCACAGAACAGATTCGCGAAGTTGCATCCCTCCTAGCCCAAGGACTCCAGCGACTCTTCAATTCCCGAGATTCAGTATCGCAATCTCCTACCGATGCCTTGAGCTTTCGCGACAAACCGTGCTCAGTGTCCTCCACGTTGGTTAACGGTCTTCGAGACCCCGAATCCAGGAGAGACACATGGAACTGAATGTTGGAAAAGAGATCGCCGTACTCAAGCGAATGACGGTCGGCGAATTGCGGGAGCGATACGCTGAGGTTTTTGGAGAAGAGACGCATGCTCGCAACAAGCAATGGCTTGTTAAGCGGGTCATCTGGCGGCTGCAGTCGATGTCCGAGGGCAACCTTTCCGAGCGGGCGCGCACGCGTGCGGCGGAACTGGCGAACGATGCTGACTTGCGGCGACGAGTGCTCCACGTCAGCGGACTGCTGGTTGAACGGCAGGGTGGAACGAGCGTGAAACCGCCGCAACCGGAGGGCTTGTGGCTGGCCGTGTCGGCCTCAATCTCGATGAGACATTGACGAAGAGATAGGAAACCGAGTGAGCAATAATGGGCCCCTCCACCGCCGGCCTCCCCAAGGGACGCTGTGGAGAGTCAGTTGCTGGCGAACGACGCTTTGTCAGGCTACACGCCGCCACGCGTATCTAGGATGTGGCAACGGTATGTCACGCGGTCTGGGGCTTTAGATACCGAACGTCGCGTTTAAGTTCCGGGTCAACAGACAAGATCTTACTTCTTGATCTGAGCGTATCGATAGGCAGAGTAGTTCGCTGGTGTCATTCCGTGCTTTAGCCGAGAGCCGCGCCAAATCTCCAATAGCCTCAGGTCGCCACGAAAACATGCAGCCTGTGCACCGATGCGTAGCGGACCGTTGTTCTGAATCGACTTGGTCAGTGTACCGAACGACCATGGACTGACCCCAACAGGAGTCTTCTTCCCGTCTAAAAACACCTGACAACCTAACGACCGTCCTGTACCGCTGATGTGAATGACGTAAAGGTGGTACTTCTGATCGCGAACCCCAAGCTTCTTGTTGGGGTCGGGAAAGCGGAGAATCGTCCGATTGGACCGACCATCATGCTGTTGGAATGTGGTGATGTAGTCTCGCTGAAACTCATCAACGCTCAGCATGACAAACCAACCTCGCCCCGTCTTGCTATCTGTCTTGCCTAGAAGCGTTGAACTGCGGCCTGGTGCCAGCTTGGCCAGCACGACGATGGTAAACGGAGTGCCCCGGCCAGCGCCTTGGGAAATGTCGGTCGGAAACTGGAAGCGTGCAGCATCCTTGGCAGCCCCAGTGATCGTTGACCCCTTCCCTGAGAATCGATAACAACGTTCTGACGCGATGTAGTTGACGTTCTTGCCAACCGACAATGGGTGATTGATGTTTGTTCGATCGACCCATTGTTGTTTCGGTTTGGGACCAGGTGCAGCACCGTCCAAGTGCAACAACAACTGGCCTTCGATCACCCCCAGTTTGGGATTGGAGAAAGTCACCTCGCCCTCCTGCACCACGAGGCGGACCTGAGCTTTGACGGCAGTTTGCGGCGATCGAATAAGAAAAGAGATCTTGCTTGAACGGTCGGTCGATCGCTTCTTGCTACTCGAACGATGCGGGTTTGCCGGTAAGCCGGACCTGTCCCACCAGAGTATCTCAACCGCGGCGGTCCCCTGCCCCTGGACTGTCGCTTCCACCATCAGTTGCACTGCTGGTGGAGCATCGAACAAACGACTGTGCAAAAAGACCGTGCCACCAGACAGGTGAGCTTTCCCGTCCGACAGCTTCACCTGGCAAGGACGCACAATGTCAAACTGCGACCACTGGGATTTGAACTTGGGGTCAGGGACAAGATTCGGTGATCCGCTCGTGGCGATTGCACCGATCGAAAGCAGACTGATTAGACAGAGATTCAAGTCGTTTTCCTTGCGGTACGATGGCCTTCCAAGGCCGTCGAAATGGGTGTGCCGGTGGGCCGGAATTCGCTCGGCCCCGGAATTTGCGTGCTAGGTTGCCGGAACTCGCTCGCTTGGTCGGGTCTACTGTTTCTGTTTTGCGAGATACATATCGATGGCATCAAAAAATCGTTTGTTCAACGAGCCCTCGCGGGGGCTGTGCATCCCGTGCTTCTGCGCCAACATCTGAATCCGTTTGTAGAGTCGATGTTGTCGCTCCAGCTGTTGTGGCGTGAGCGGCTTCAGCATGTCCTTTAGTGGTTTTTTGTGCGCACGAGCTTGGACCTTTGCCTCCATGGCGTTGTACCAGATCGGCTCGATTGCCAA
The DNA here is from genome assembly GCA_002724245.1 of Planctomycetaceae bacterium. Taxonomy (GTDB): domain Bacteria; phylum Planctomycetota; class Planctomycetia; order Pirellulales; family Pirellulaceae; genus UBA9264. The sequence continues at coordinate 3,333 of PBOG01000154.1, read as the reverse complement.
CCGCACAGCCATCACGGAAAGCTTCTCTAGACGGTTGCGAATCTCGGCGCTCTTAGTACTCGCCATTGCTTTGTCAAAGAGCTTCAACCCTTTGTCGCCAAGCTGTTGATCTAACCCAAAGTTCTCGGCCATTCCGTTGACGTTGGAATGCGTATCCGAGGCGACGGCTTGATCATGAATGAGCTCGATCCATTGCCGGACTGCCGGCCCCGACTTACCGTAATAGAGTCGCAGGAACTCATCAATCACCTGATTGATGTCAAGGTTGGGATTCCAGATAAGCGATGTCATCACGTACGCTCTTAAGTCGCTGAACTCCGCGTTCTTTGCATGACCTTGCATGAACACCCCACGCCCGTTGTTTTTTACAAACGTTCGTAAGTGGTTGCCTTGGCTTCGCAGGTTGGGGAACGGTAGCCAAAGCTCGCGCGCGTTCATGTCGTAGGTCCAGATGAACAGATTATTGCAGACCTTTCGCCAGCCCTTGATATAACCGAGAAACTCCTTGTTGATTGGACTGCGGGGATCGTCAAAGGCATAGATGAAGTCACAAGTGTAAGTAGCAATTTGCACCTTCACATTTGGCAGCGCCTTTGTCCGTCGCGGTGGCATCGACGACCAGACATATGCCTCCGTTCCAACCCACAAATCGGGGCGTCGCTTGGCCACTTCGCGAGCGACGTGATTCATGAAGTCGATGATCACTGCAGAGGGTGGGCCGATATGGTAGCTGTCGCTGGACATGAAGCCTTGCGGCGGACGCTCACCGGGTACCTTCGTGCGGGGCTTAAGTCCTTCGGCCTGAATGTGCATGCACCTTCTGCATTGACAGAAGCCGTGAGCATCATTCTGAGCCAATGGAATCGTTGTACCCGGCCCATATCCCTTCAAGTATTTCAAAATGTGATTGGTGACTAGTCGCCTTGTTTCAGGATTGCTCAGGCAAGGCTGTTTCGACTGCCGGCGGCCATCGACCAGCCCATACATCTCTGGATGATCACGGAACGACACCGGCATTTGGAAGTTGTTGTGCAAAAAGACTCCGCCCGTTGCCGCCCCCCCGAACTTCTTGGTCAATCTCAGCTGCGGATTGGGCTGATGACCCGTCGAGTTTTGCCGGCGTCTGACTGCAAACTCGGGAGCGTCCAAAAGTTCAGGCTTCAAGTACATGCGAAACTCAAACTTTGGCTTGTAGCGGTAGTCACAAGCCTTCAAATGCTGTGAGGCTTTCGCAAGTGGGATGTGCGTAACCTTGGCGGTCAGGAACCGAATGTCCAACTGATCCTCAAGGAATGTGTAGACACCATAGAGCGTGCCCCTCGGTCGACCGCCGAGGATCGCGATGTTTTGCTTGTCGACAATGATCTGCAGCTCTTCTTTGCCGTACTTGCGGCTGGCGGCGATTTTGTAACCGAGCTTGCTCAAAGACTCATGTCGGCCAACGAACAGATTGCCAGAATCTTTCGCGACACGACGGATCGGTAGCTGCACACCCGTGGCCTGCTGGTAGAAAGTTTGCAGCTCTTGAGCTGCATACTTCTCTGACGGAATCGCGTCTGCACTCAAAACGATTTGAAAGTTGTTCACCTGACCAATCGTCGGCCCGTTTTTTGGTGAATTGGGCGCAGCCTGCCCACGGTCAACAAGCAACCAAGCGACAACGACAACGGCAAGGATCGCAAATTGTCTAGTCATGTCCTTCAAAGGGCTGAGTCCATTAATGCGGTGGTTTAGTGAAACTAAGAGATCACTGACGATTGAAGGTCACCATCTATGCGATGGCACAGTACCCGAATTGACGTGTTTTGCCCATCAAATGGACTGAGTCATATATTGTGGCGGTTTGGTGAGACTGGGGCAATCACTTGCTGGTAAAGATCACGCCTTCGCGCGGTTCGTTGGGTGGCTTCCGCATCTCTTCAGTCAGCTTTAACCCGCGGGCTTCATAGTTGTGTCGAGCGTTGGGGCGTTTCGTCGCCTCTGGTCGATGACCGCCATTGTTCGAGTCACATCGCTCAACGCCGCATCGTAGGCCGGCCAAGTCCGGCAAGCTCGCGCTAAATGGCTTGCCGGCCAATCGCTGCACCTTGATCGTCTGAAGGAAAGGTTCGCCACGATGAGTCCAAGTAGGTTGGATGGCCTCTTGCGCCCACAAAACGACTCAAGAGCGAGTGACCGATAACCCACATCGGCGGCGGACACCGAGGTGACTTCCGCCGTCTTGTCAACCGCCGAGGTTGGACAATCCGACGCAGCTTCGCCCTTCACACAACTGCGGGCGGTGAAGTCGGCCTCTCAGATGATGCGAGTCTCAGGGAGTCATGCTACGTTTGGTCGCGTTGTGCGCGTTCAGTTGCCTTTCGAGCGCATTGATTTGGTCTTCGAACCCCCGATGTTCGGCCTCCTGCTCGCGGGCCTTGCGACGGAATTCCTCCAGCTCGGCTCGCTCGGCGGCGACATCCCGTCCCTGCTCGGTGAGGGCGCGGGCACTAAGTTCTCGATAAACGCGCCCAAGTGTTGTTTGGCGTACTGCAGCATTGTGAGTGCGCTGGCGCTCGGTGGAGGACCCAACTGGTTTTCCGGATAAGCTGCGGCTGCGTACGCCCTTTGGCTACGGTATTCAAACACGGGAAGGTCAAGGGCGGAACCAATGGCGTTACCATCCTCGACCGTTCCTTCTGGAGCAAATTCTTTCCGCGCCAACCTCCAGGATTCTTCGCGCGCGGCGGACTGCGTCATCCCCTGAGCCTTAAGGTTTTTTCGGAGTTCGTCCCTACGCGCGTTGAACTCCTGCACCCGCATTCACGTTCAAGCCGGCGGTGGGTGTCGATCTTGTTTTCGGTCGCCATTACCAACCTCCTGCGACGATGATGCTACTCATGGCGCTGGCTAGCAACGTCACCCGGGCACAATCTCTGCACCCGATTTGCCGCAGATGTGTATGGTGAGAGGATGCCAACACTGGCAAAGAACTACACATGCTCAAGGGACATGATGACGAGGTCTGGAGCGTGGCGTTCAGTCCTGATGGCCAGCGAATTGTCAGTGGTAGCAACGACAAGACGTTGAAGATCTGGGATGCCAGCGAGGAAGCCGAATAGCAGAACCAATAACTTTCCTCGCTCCTGCCACAGGCCTTTGCTTCTGGCTTTATTACGCCCCTCCTGCCGCCGGTGTGGGTCCGGTTGCTGGCCACACGTTGTGCGCTAACCTCTATATTGTTGGCGTCTGGATACGCCAACCGAAGGACCTGAACATGAAACGTCTGCTGGGTCTGCTGCTGGTGATGGGGATGGTCGGGTGTGGGCAAGAGGAAAATGCTGGCAACGCCGT
>PBOG01000153.1 GCA_002724245.1 Planctomycetaceae bacterium | reverse complement strand
ATCGGTGTGGATACGTTACCAGAAGAGCATTGCGGCTTGAAACCGGATGGACGACAGTTCCCGACTCACCACCGCAGCTATCTTCGTCAACAGGAGGCCGGTTTCCCCATTTCAGGATGACCGGCCATATCCCACACGACGTTTATTCGCTCACGACCGCCGTGGACGGGGTCCTGTGCAGACTTGTTTTGGCGAATCCGCCGTCCGCGAAAACAAAGCGTCCCTGCCAGCACAGACAACGCACCTGAAGGAACGAGCGGGTTCCCCCCCGTTTTTGCACGCCCATCTGCACTCGCATTCTCTATATTATTAGAGTCTGCACACCTATCTCAAAGAGACTGCATATGAAACTCCGACTGGCTTGCCTGCTACTGATCGGGGTCGTGGGTTGCGGAAAGACTGCGTCGGCTCCCAGTGCCGGTCGTGCCCCTTCAACGAGCCAAGGGTCCCAGCCCGCGGTCACCAAGGATCCGCCAGCGGTCTCCCAGGACACAAGCAAAACTTTAGCGGCAGCCGTAGGCAATAGCGAAGCCGCCATTGCCGCCCTGGAGCAACTGGACGCCAGGATCGATCGCAATGAAGAAGGCGAGGTGGTCGCGGTCCATCTCGCCAATACCGACATCAACGACGCCGACCTCGTGCATCTCAAGGACCTGGGCGGCTTGCAGTCAGTCTCCCTTCCCAAACAAATCACGGCCGCCGGACTGGCACACCTCGCCGACATGGCTGAGTTGCAAGCGCTCTACCTGCCCAATTCCCAGATCGGCGACGCAGGCCTGGTCCACCTAACCGGACTGGCCCGGCTGCAGACGCTGATTCTCAAAGACTCCGGGATCAGCGACGCTGGCCTGAGCCATCTCAAGCAGTTGACCAGCCTGCAAACACTGGGCCTCTTCGAGAGCCAGATCAGCGACACCGGGCTGATGCACCTGGCCGCCATGGCCAACCTGCAGGAACTCTACCTGCCAGACTCCCAGGTCGGCGATACAGGGCTGACGTACCTGCTGGAATTAACCAACCTGCAGGTACTCTCACTGGCGGCGACCCAGGTCACCGATGCAGGCCTGGCACATCTCAAGTGGCTGACCAAATTGAAAACGCTCATTCTCCGCGAGACAAAGATCACCAGCGAGGGACTACTGCATCTCAAGGATCTAACCAGTCTGGAAGCCCTTTACGTCGACGACAATGAAGCCAACGCCGCGGGCGTCGCCGCGCTCAAGAAAGCACTGCCCGACTGCAAGATCAGCAAGTAGGTTCACACCGGTAAAGCGTGCACAATAGCGGCGTTGCTACTCTATTTCGATTTCTCCACACGAGTCCAAGTAACAGCTTGGAATGCTGGTCGAAGTTCTCCCCCAATCAGAACATCCACGTACTGCGATATCGAAGTACGTGCGTCTTTCACCTCCACTACGAATCGGCCGGTGGCTAATCGCGCAACATCGCCAGCGGCCCAACCGGCAAATTGAAGGATCCGCTTCTGCTTGTTTTCTGGATGCCTGTACCAACTCCCTTCCATCGAGTAACCACCCCCAGAACCAAACCAATGGGTTACGACCCCTTTGGTAGTAGGATCAATGCCTGTTAAGGTCCAGGCGCCATCCACCTTTTTTCCATCCGCATGCTGAGTCACACGCTGGAAAACAAATTTTTTCCCCGGGCCCCACTCTACTGTTTTCACGAGTTTCACCCTGGTTCCCTTCTTCCCCAGGACCTCGTCATCACGGTCCAGCTCAACCTCCGCTGTCCAGGTGCCAAGCTCATCGACAAACTCCTGGAGATTGGCAATCGGTTCTGCGGCCAAACCTGTCCGAACCGCCGTCACAAGCATAAGAAACGTCACTGGTACCATTCTGTTCTTCATCCGCCTGTTCCTTCTCCATAAAAACGGGTAATCAAAGCGAACCGTTTCCCTATGGATCCCATCAAGCGGGACAGCGCGCGCAGATCACCGCAGAATTCCAACGATGTACCATTTTGTTCAAAGGTATAATGACGGCAGGATCCGACCGCCAGCCGACCTCCTGCTGGTACAGCCCAGCGTGATGCATCCGCACCATGCAAACTGCAGAATCACAGGTATGCTTTCTCAATCAACGAGAGCGATCTGTTCATTAATCGCCCGCTCTCGGCCCGGACACTAAGCAACCACCCTGCACTGTTCACGGCAGATCCCAGAACGTTCCGGTGATGCCAGTCACACCTGTGTTGTTCTGGGCGTAACAAGCAGTGAAGATTCGGCCCGGTTCGATTTCGACCCAGGAGCTGTATCCCTGGTTACGGTTCGGTGCAGAGCGAAGCAGCCAGGAGGTCTCCCCCCAGGTCCGGCCTCCGTCAGCACTGAGCTGGGCATACAAACCGTAGGGTTCGTAGCGCCGCCCATAAGTCAACAGCAGACGTCCATCGGCCAACCTGGCCACCCGGGGACAGGCACCTGAGGTGATACTGGTTTCGACAGGCCTGGTCCAGGTCTTGCCACCATCATGCGACTCGTTCTGCCAGAGCAGCCCGTGCCGGCCATCCTGGCAGCGGCCTACGCGATGCATTGCCAACAGATGGCCTTCGCCCAGTTCGACGATACAAGGTTCGTAATAATCACGCGTCTCCTTCGCGCCCCGGGCCATGACAATCGCGTCGGACCATGTCATGCCATTGTCTGTGGAACGATAAACTACGTTGGACGCCACTCCAGTCAGTCCGTCATCGATGTTGCCGTACAAAGGCGCCAACAGCGTCCCGTCCGCAAGCCGGATAGCTGACGAGCAGGTCTGCAGTTTCGGGCCGAACAACACGTTCTGGTGCAACGGCCAGGTGAGCCCTGCATTGCTGCTCCAACACCAGAAGCCCCCCACATTCCGAAACGGGTACTCGATCTGATGCAGGTGCGGGATCCCGCTGCGTTGGGCCTCCTGAACCGGAACGACTTCGTGCATGGCTAACAGACCACCCACCTGACCATCACCCAGATGGAACGGCGCAAATTCCTGTCCTCCCCCAGCGGCCAATTGACCCGCGTTCTCATGGTCCCAGGTTTTTCCCAGGTCGTAGGAGCGGATGACCGTGATCACACTGCGGGGATGCGTGTGTCGAACACGCTCCTGGCGTGGAGCCTGGCGAAATGCCATCAGTAACTCGTCGCCTTCCAGACGGATCACGTGTGGAAATGCGGTATACGTTGCCGCATCAAAGCAGACGTCAGTCTGCCGAACATGGGGCGGCGTCTTGACCGAAATTGCCCGGTCTACGGCATCCGCGTTGGCCAGGGAGACAGGACCCCGCCGCCAGGCCAGACTCCCGCCAGCGGCAGCCAGCACGAATTGTTTGACAAATTGACGACGTCCGGTGGCTGGTGATGGCATCGTTTCTTCCCTGCGTTTGCGGAACCTGGCGTTGACTTCACAACCCTTATCAGACAGGAGCCGTAACGCCCCAATCGACCAGGTACTTGCCTCGTCATGGTACACCATGCGCGCGCCGCGGGTAGTCGCCAGTCTCCGCGGCACTTCCTATATCGGCATGCCTGAAAACACCTTTCCCAAAAGGCCCACGCATGCAACGTCTATTCGCTTGCCTGTTGCTGTTAGCGGCTCTGTTTGTGTCGCCAACGGTATCCGCACAGAAGGTATCCGAAAGTGGTGCTGCATCGGCACGGAGCCGCCGTGTGCTCTACAACTTTGACGGCGACTCCTGTATGACGCGCAAGGCGGGCACCAAACAGCCAGAACGGATCACCGTCGACGACATCAAGCGTTTCATCAAAGCAGTCGCTTACGAGGCTAGCCGTGTCGACACAGTCCTGATCTGCATTAACGCGCAAGTGATGTACTACCCGACCCGCGTCGGCACCATGCGCGGCATGCATTCGACACCCCTGGAACGCGCCAGATGGCCAGCGTCCGAGAAACAGCGTTTTCTCAACATGAGGCCTTCTTTGACGCTGGTGTTGCCCCCTATGCGACCATGCTGACGGAAACGAAGCGGCGTGGAAAAGAGGCGTTACTCACGTTCCGTATGAATGACGATCACGGCAACGACTTCCTCCGCACCAGGTTCCTGGCGGACCCTCAAGAATGGCGACTGGGCACCGTACAATACCACGGACTTGGCGCCATGAACTTTGCCTACGACGAAGTCCGCGACTACATCTTTCGGCTAATCGAAGAAGCTGTGCGGCGTTACCAGTGCGGCGGAATCGACCTGGACTTCAATCGTTTCCCCAATTTCTTTATCGACAGGACGGTCGAGGAGCGCGTCACGAAGATGAACGCACTGGTCAAGCGCGTCCGAAATATGCTCGACGTGGTAGGCAATGAACGCGGACACCGACTCGTCCTCTCCGTGCGGGTACCGTCCAATCTGGGCGACAAGCCACCCACACCGGAGACGGCAAAAGCTCTCGGCTGCGACGTGTCCGCCTGGGCCAGACAGGGTTGGATCGATTTCGTTGCCGTGTCTGAATTCCTTTACGAACTCGGCGACCTGCCGATTGCTCGCTGGAAGAAAGCCATTCCCGGCGTGCCGGTTTGCGGTGGCATCGAATGCACCAGACGTGGCGTGCCCAGAAACCTTAGTGGCGACGAATACCGACAGGCGGCGACGCAGCTCATCGAAGCGAAATCGGACGGGGTGTACCTGTTCAATTTCTTCACATCGCGGGAAGCTGGCGCCGCGGCCTATGAACCGCCCTTCGAGGTCCTGAGCAAACTGGGCACTGACTGAACTGGCATCCAGCAGTGCCGCTCGCGACAGGCCCCTTCCGGCAGCGCCGAGAAACGCCCGTCAATTCAAAAGCTGCGGTTGCATAACTCGGCTTCAGCGGATGGTGACAAAATTATTGTGATTGACCAGCACCTGCACGAGGTTCTCGCGGGCCCGCACCGCCGGTTGCGGATGTTGTTTGCGGGCGAGTACCGCCACGGATTTTTCCAGCATCTCCTGACAAGCCACGACTTCCTCTCGGGTCGGCTGGACTTGCAGCACGGTTTCAAACGCCGCCTCGATGAAGGCCTCGTCCGCACTGCTACCCAGGTTCTCCTGCAGACGGGAAGCAATCCGTCGCGCCATCGACAGCGCCAGCTCGCTATTGGAAAGTGCCAACGCCTGCTGCGGAACGATACTCTCGGCACGCCGGTAACAGAGCACCACATCGGCGTCGTCAAACATCGACACAAACGGGCCGCGTTTGTCACGTGAATGTGTGAAATACAAGCTGCGGCGAAACACCTCACCCTCTTTGTCGGGAGCAATCGCCGGACCGCCGATCGTGTCGTCGAGCACTCCGGCTAAATGCAGCAGACTATCACGGACCACTTGCGATTCCATCCGCTGTGGCGTCCGTCGCCAGAAAGATGCATTCTGTGGGTCGGCCTGCCTCGTTGAAGCCTCAGCTGCCACCGCGGAGGAACCCAACTGGTAGGCCTGCGAAGTAACCATCAGTTGGTGAAGATGTTTCATGTTCCAATTATTCTCCATCAATTCCACGGCCAGCCAGTCCAGCAGAGCCTGCTGCACGGGCCGCTCTGCCCGTTGTCCAAAATCCGCCATCGACTCAACCAGCGGCTGGCCGAAATGCCGCAACCAGATATGGTTGACCGCGACGCGTGCCGTCAACGGGTTCTCCGTACTGGCAATCCAGCGGGCCAGCGCCGTACGGCGTCCGGTACTCACCTTGGGAAAGGGGCCACGACGCGTATCATCCCCAGCCACTTTTTCACCGTAGCCATTTGCAGCCCTGACAGCGACGCGCACTGAGGTATATTTCTCCCCAGGCTGCTGCAACGCCTGCCGGGCCTGTTTCAGGTTGGCCTGCGCGGCGGCAAGTTCCTTCGCCACGGCAGGCTTATCTTTCGGCTTGGCAATCGTCTGCTTCTGTTGCGCGCGGGCCACCGTCTCTGCCGCCAGGGCCAGCTCGTAATTCCGCGCGCCCAGCGCCGCATCACGAACCAGTTGCTTTGCCATTTCCTGTGATGACCCGTCGAACTTTGCCCGATTCGCGGCGTGCGCCGTCCTCAATGCGGTCGGTCGCAGCGTCGCTGCCGCCAGGCTGCGCTGCGCAACCAGCAACGCTGCCTCTGCGGTGGCCAGTGTCTCGCCAGGTTGCACCGGCACCAACGTGGCATGTGGAGGAAGTTCACGTACTTCCAGTGACTCAAATACAGCAGTCGCATCAAACGTAATCACGTCCAAACGGCCGGCCTCACGCGGTACCGGAAGCGCATACGCCAGGGCATGCTCTCCATTGACCGCCAGGTTGACCAGTTGGCCGCGAACTGAGACGGTGAGTTCGTAGGCCGTGTTGAGATCAACCGCGCGTTGCTGGTGGGCACCTGCCGGAAAAACCTCCCCCTGCCCCACGTTGTACATCAACTGCAGTTTCGGATCGGGTGCATAAGCACTGAGGTAGACCAGCTTCTCGTGGGCCTTGACAACGTCGAAGGAAAGTCCGACCGAGCGCCACCCTCCGCCGGTGACACGCACTTTCAGCCGCGCGGTAAAGTCCGCGGGGTGTTTCGCCCGTGTCCGTAAATAGGATCGCGTGACACCGGTCTGCGTTTGCAAGATGTTGCCATCACGGTGACTCCAGTCACCCGGACCGATCTCCCATAGCTTACCGTTCGCCTGGGCAAAATCATCTGCCAGGAAGACCTCACCGGCCACGCGTGCGGTTAACGGCTCTGGGGGGCTATCCATACCGGCCGCTTGTCGGGCTCTTTGCAACGCCCGCTGCGCTGTTTCCACGGCGGCGCCCGCAATCTGGACCTGGGATTCGGCCTCCCGCACATGCTCTGCCAGCACGAAGGATTGCAAATCAGGGTGATAGACCTCTGGTTCCAGTACAATTGGCGTGATCTCAAGGTCGGCAAAGGCCAGCACATCGGGAACACCAGGCTGGATGACCCGACTCTGGTCGGGGTCCTTGTCGTTGCCTCGCAAAAACAGGTAGGTGGGCTTCTCGGGATACAGATCAAAGACGCGAGCCAGTCCGTTCTTGTTAATGTCCGTGTCGCCGGGTACGGGATCCAGGCGAGGTTGGTAGGGCTCAAAAAACGCTCGCATCCGATAGTAGTCGACCTGCCGGATGGGGTCGTATTTGTGGTCGTGGCAACGGGCGCAATGGATGGTCAAGCCGAGGAAAGCCTGCGACGTGTGTGCGATCGTGTCGTCCAGTTGTTTGTCGCGGTTGAAAACATACCAGTTCCGAGCCAGGAAACCGGTAGCCCGCAAAGTGGCCGGATCATTTGGTGCGATTTCATCACCCGCCAGCATCTCCACGATCATCTGGTCGTACGGTTTGTTTTCATTAAGTGACTGGACAATCCAGTCACGCCACCGCCAGATGTGTAGATGGCTCGTACGTACTTCAGCACCCAGGCCATACCAGTCCGAATACCGCCAGACATCCATCCAGTGACGCCCCCACCGTTCGCCATACTGCGGACGGTCGAGCAAGTCCCGCACGACCTTGTCAAACGCATCTGGCTCACCATCGGCCAGAAACGTCTGCAACTGCTGCGGTGTGGGCGGCAGGCCCACAAGGTCCAGATAGACGCGCCGCAGCAGGACATGTCTGGCCGCCGGAGCCACCGCTGCCAGGCCGCGTTTCTCATGCCCGGCGGCCAGGAAGGCATCGATCGGGTTCTGAGACCAGCCTGGTTTGTTCACAGCTGGTACCGGCAGACGGACAGGCTTTTGAAAGGCCCAGTGCTGCCCGGGATCCGCGGGCGTGGTTTCCGCTGGCGCCTCGGCTCCCTGCTGAATCCAGGCCCGCAGCAGGTCGATCTCTGCGGGGCGCAGACCGACCCCTTCTTCCAATGGCGGCATCCGCTCTGCCCCTCGTGCCGTGATACGGGCCAGTGCCAAACTCTGCTCCGGCTTCCCCAAGACCAGAACGCTGCCACTGTCACCACCCTGGAGCATCAGCTCCCTGGTTTCCAGCCGTAATCCGCCTTCCTGTTTGAGCGCACCGTGGCAGGCATAACATTTTGCCGCCAACAGGGGCTTGATCTGCGTCACGTAATCCACCTGTTCCGCGGCGTGCGCCACAGCAGTTACGGCCGAGCAGCTGACAGCGATGATGTAAAGCCATCTGTTCATTGTGTTCCCCGTGTCTCCCTGTCACCGGCCAAGGTCGCGTCCCAGCCTGGCTACCCAAATTCTACTACCCCACCAACCAATTGGAATACGAACGCACGGTCCGCAGATGAAGGTGGCGCGGTTTTCCGGCGCAACGGACTGCGTCAGACCCTATACTGCTCTCTCCTCGACAAGCCCACCGAAAAGGACACGCATGAAACCACTGCTGGCTAGTCTGCTGGTCCTCACCGGATGTTCCGCCCAGCGGGAAGAACTTCCCGCACCGCTGGCTGAAACCGCGCTGAAATCGATGGGCGACACGAACGAGATGGACGAAGTACGGGACTTCGACGCGAAACTCAACAGGGCAACACCGTTCATCAAGACCCTCGGCGACGAATTTGGCATCGGCAACGCGACCGCCACACGGGCAACAGAGGATCACCAGCCACCGGCGGAAAAACAATCCGCCACCACGGAGCGCGCCATCACGAAATGACGCAGCGTCAGGGCCACGTGACACAGTAATCACTGCCAGGAGGTGCCACTATGCAATACTATGTTCGACGCCGCGGTCAAATCAACGGGCCCGTAGAGGCAGATGTGCTTGGCCAACAAGCTGCCAGTGGCGAGCTTACCCCGACCGACGAGCTCTCCACCTCGGTCGACGGCCCCTGGACACCGACCACGCAAACGCCACAGTTCGCCGAGCTGTGGCCGACCGGTACGACCGGCTCCCCAGCGCAGCCCCAGTCGCTCTATGCGAATGAGCGTCCTTCCCTGAAGGAGGGTGGCCAGTGGTTCGGCCGCCTGCTCCTGCAGATCGTGCTGGTGGCCTTCTGGATTGGTCTGGCAGGTGGTGCCTATTTTGTCACTCGGACCCTCTTGGACAACCCAAATCAGCCCGGCGCCAGTTCTGTGAATGAGGGGAACCGACCGGACATCCCGGTCGAAGCGCCAGTCGCGGCGCCAGCAAACCAGAAGTAGCCTCCCGACCAGGCTGACCAGGACCTGGTCCGACCTGTGTAAATACTCTCGTTCTCTTACACCGTACACAACGGCAAGCAGCGCGTGCAAAAATCCGAGACACTTGACACGCGTTTGACGTACCGGCTCCAACGCAGCAGTGTATGGCCAGGGGCCGCACCAGCCACAGGAGCGGCGGCGGGTAACCTCCAGGGACACGAAGTATCGGTAGAGTGTTCCATTGGTGGCGTATTTGTCTCGGCCATGCCTTCAAATTAGGCTAATAGTCCATGCACGGCTTTTCATGACTGTGCATATATTGCGCATCATTTACGTCGTGTTCGACTCGAACACAGACCGTCTTCGGCGGTGAGGCAAAAGACACCGAATGTCAGCCCAGGGAAAACCATGCAACGAATCCTAACATCGAATGAGTGGAGGCGCGAGACCTACAGTTTTCGCCATGTGCGTGGTGAGAAGATGCGCGCGATCGATTCGGCACTTGAACGTTTCCACGCCCGAGAACGAATTCGGGCCACAACAGGCTATACATCGGAGATGGCCACGTTACTGCGGGACGCAGACATTCACAGTATCGTGAAGGCATTAGAGGCATGGATAGGTGCGAAGACAGACTGGCGGCGGTCATATCGCAATCAAAGCGGTGTGGTCGAGAAGCTCCTTTGGCAACTCAACAGCAATTTGAAACAAACGCGTGAGGAAGCTGAAGCGTTGCGGGAAATCGAGCACGCTCGCGACTCGGAATTGAACAAACTGTTCCGCAAATGCATTGTCATGCCCCGTTCGATCTTTAACGAACATGGCAATCTGGCGACCTGGAAACGAACCAAAGCCGACGCCGCGACTGTAATATTGGCGTTGCATCATGTGAGAAAGCTCGTGGATGACCTCATCACCCGTGCGTTCGGCGAATCGAAAGACAAGTTACCTCTTGATATTCAACAACACATTACCGAGCTGGTGGGGAAGCAGCTCACTGAAAGAATCGGGGAAGTACTACCGATTGTGAACATAGGTGTCTCAACGGCCTCGGCGATCATCAAAACCTACTGGGCAAAGACTTTCCACAACCGCGTCAATTTGCTCGTCGAGTTCGGTAGCAAACTTCCTTTGTCTAATGCTCGCGCTGCGATTAAAGCGATGGAGAGGCTTTATGAACGCAAACGCAACGCCAGTCTGCGCGGCGCCGTCCGCTCGACGGTTTCGGCTGGCATGGGGCTTGCCAATGTACTTACGGCCGGCACCTCCACACCGGCCAGCGCTGTGGCGAGTACGACCAACGCCATCGCGGCACTGATGGACCTGTTGTTTCAGGTCGGCCGGGATTACCGGGAATGCAAGATGGGCAACGAATACCTGAACAAAGAGAGCGGCCTGACCGGCGACGCTTTTGTTGAATTTCCACTACTGGGCGCCTACTACGTGACCGAGTGTGCCACTTCAAGTCTCGCACTATTTTTTGTCAAACTCGGTGGACCCGCGTGGCAAGACGATGTGGAACAGTTGCAGAAGTACCATCTCAGGCCGGTCAGACGTAACGCCGAGTTGCTTATAGAGAACTCGCGCTATGTGATCGTGCATGTCGACGGCTATATGCTGAAGGGCAATCTCAGGACGACCGCCCCTATCCCGTCAGACGGACCTTTGGAGCCCCCCCCGCCTAAAACACGGCCACCTGCTCGCCCACAACAGCAAGAACTTGCCTGACTTCCAGGGATGTCGCCCTCGCCGCACCATCGAGCGAAGTCGCTCTACATTAAAACAGCAGGTGCTCAGTGGCCGCGCTGTGCAGTTCAGGGGGAGAACGCACAATACACCAAGGTCACCACTACCGCCAAACTGCAGCACGTATTATCCAACTCCAGGATCTGAAATCAGGCGTCTCCCCAGTTAGACCCAGACTCGGATTCGCACATGTACGCATCAACGGCGATCCTCTTCGCCCTTTGTCGAGACCATGCTTCTTGCTCCACTCCGGGCATTCTAACTTTGCGTTTGGCCAAGCCCATCCCGACCCCACGGCCCCCTTTCAGGGAAAAGTCGCCTGCGCGCCGTTTTGCCTGGCCATAACTGACCGCCTCGTGAGGCCTAAAAAATAGAACACGTCTGGCTCGTGGGCTGCTAGCGCTTCAGGGTAGCCCTCGCCGTCCCATAACCCTATGCTTATGGGTCTACGCGGAGGCATACAAATGCACACAAGCGTCAGGGCTTATGAGGCGGCACTGATCACCAACGACAACGGTTGCACAGTGGTTCCGTTACTTCCCGCGATAGGTTCAATCCTGGGAACGCCCCCGGCCGGACGCCAGCACCAGAACCGTTTCAAGGCAGACACGACCATGTCAAGCGAACAGGCCCGAGAGTTCATCCTTTTCGTCAAAGACAATCCGTCGGTCGGAGAGGAAATGCGTGCCTCACTGCGTGAAGGAGGCCAAAGTTTCACCGAGATCGCCCTGCTACATGGTTTCGATTGTACGGCCAAAGAGGCGAGCAACGCCTTGACCGCCATCGTCGATGGCGATTCACCCGTGTTCGAGTGGATCTGGGAGGTACTAACGGGCTTTGTGGATCTAGGCTAGGCTAGGCAGCAGCTGGCCGTCGCCTGGCAATGAATCGACGGCAGCTCTCCGTTTCCATTCTTCCCACCAGGAAATCTGCTTGCCCATGTCAGACACCCCGCTCACTGGCCAACGGATCTTGATGTTCGTCGGCGACATCTATGAAGACCTGGAACTCTGGTATCCCCGGCTGCGCCTGATCGAAGCAGGCGCTGAAGTCGTGGTCGCCGGCCCGGCAGCAGATACCGAGTATGCCGGCAAGAACGGCTACCCCTGTCGTTCCACCGCCGCCATTGGTGACATCGATCTGGCGGAGATCGCCACCGATCGCTGGTCCGGGCTGGTCGTCCCGGGCGGATT
>PBOG01000152.1 GCA_002724245.1 Planctomycetaceae bacterium | reverse complement strand
GTCTTCCACAACGTTCGTGTCGAAGTTGAACATCAGGTCCGGCGAATTCCCAACGTCTCCTTGCGCCGTCAACGGATCGCTGCTATCCACGTCCATCGGCTGGGCCTCATCGGCCGTATTGACGATATAGACGCCCTCAAGCCGGTTGCCCACGATCTCGTTCTTACCGGTGTCCAACGGCAACAGCGGGTCACCCACCTTGAGTTGAAGGACACCAGTATTCCTAATGTCCACGCCACGCCCGTCGTTGCCCTCGATGAAGTTGCCCGTGGCTACGACATGCAGTTGCCCAGTCGCTCCAGTCGACAATTCGATTCCATCGCCGGTCAGGACCGGATCGCCAAGGTTCGCATCGTCGTTGTTGCGAATCAGGTTGTCACGGACCGTGGCAATGACAGTCGGATTCGCATTGATGTCGAGCCCGATCCCACTGTTTTCTGATAGATCATTACCTCGAATTGAGGTCGTTTGATTGGGATTGAGCCCCGACGGATCAATATCGACTCCACCGGTGCCATTGAATTTCACGACGTTGTTAGCAAACGAGATGGAACCACCCCGATTGACGGTCAACCCATCCAGTCCGTTGTTGCTGATCACATTCCCACGGTCTTTTCCGTCTACCGGATCAGCCCCTTCTATCCCAACGAACAAAGGCGTCACAACCACTTCCGGCGGGGGAACCGGATCCCCCGGGGGGGCCTGCGGCACAATCTCGGTGATGTTGTCGTACAACCCATGCCGTCCAATCACCTGGATTCCATGATCACCGTTGTCGGTGATTCGATTCTTGACCCAGGTGCCCCCGACCTGTCGCAAATCGGTTGGGTCGTTCTCGCGGGTTGACAATTCGATTCCATCGGCGGAGTTGTACCGAATCCTGTTGTCTTCGATGTCGACAAGGAGCCTGGCGTCCGCCTCGGACCTCAACAGGATGCCGCTCGTGTTCGGCCCCTGGTTTGCCTCGACCACGTTGCCGACAATTTCAAAGTCCTGGAGATCAATGCTCCCGTTGAGCATGTGCAGGTCGATCCCCGCGCCTCTCCGTTCCGACGGTTGTCCCGGTGCCACGATTTCCAGTGGCGCTGACGATCCGTTGTTGATGAACGTGTTGTCGAACACCGTGACCGCACGGCGTTGCCCTGGCAGTGGGTCCACTTTGTGTGCCCGCCCCTCATCCTCCCGTCGGTACTTCAGCCCGTCATCACCGTTGTTGGCAACGCTGTTTCCCGCCACATACAGGTCTTGGACGCTGGAATCCTCTTCAACCTGGAAGGCCACACCACGCCCCGCATTGCCTCCAATCGACGCCAGGATCGTGTCCCCGCCCTCGTGTTCTTCACCCGCAAAAGTCCCCACGCCGCGAACCACGGTCAGGTCAGCAACCCCCACCGTGGTGACCTGCATTTCCTCTCGCCCCACCCGAACGTTGAACGGAACCGCGAGTCCGTCAAACGCCGCCGTCGAATCGACCGCGATGACCGTTTGCGAACCGTTGATCTGGCTGGAAATATTGGTCGAGGCAACCGTTCCAATATTGTTGTTTTGAATCGTTGCTCCGTTCAGCGAATTCTCTGCCTCGGCCCCCACCAGCGAACCGATCAATTCGACGTGCACGCCGTCGCCTGCCATGTTCGTCAACGCATCGCCGTCATCAACACTTCCGGTGATCGTGTTGTGTTGCACATCAAACGATCCCACGGCATCGTCGATCAGCGTAAAATTGACCCCAGCCCCGACATTTCCATCAAATACGTTGCCGTCGCCTTCAGCCCCACCGACGGTCACCGAGAAACCAGGCCCGCCGTGATCGGTTGGATTGGTTGCCACCGAGCGGACAACCAACCCGCCCTCGCTATTGTTGGACACGGTATTATTCATCACGTTGGCAAATAATTGAGTCCCCGCGGAGAGATCGGCAAAGATCCCAGCTCCCCCGCTATTGCCATCGATCACATTGTTCGCGATTCCCCCGGAGGAATAACTGATCCGGCCACCGCCGGAATACGTTCCGGTTGTAGCCCCTACACCCGAGGACCCTTTCAGTTGGAATACCGAGTCGTGGTAGACGCCCGAATCAATCGCGTGGAATTCCCGACCGGTCGACGCCACATCACGGACCACGGTCAAGACGTTTGTGGCGTGATCTATACCAGTAACCGTCATCCGCTCCTGGCCAATACGAATCTGAAAATCGTATGTCTCGTTGAGCGGGTCCACCATGGATTCGCGTTGCAGAAATTCACTGACGTCATCAACCGACAATGTCTCCTGCGTCAGGTTGACGGCATGCTTCAGTTCCGTCGAAATCACGTCAACATGAAAGGTTCCGTTGGCGTCGACGTTCCCCAGCACATCCTGGACGTATACGAGATCACCAGCCCGTAAACCGTGACCATGACTGGTGATCGAGATCGGCTCGCTGTTGGACGCCCCTTCCACGTCACCGACATGCTCGCCAGCATCGCGAAAATCGAGTGCGTGCAAACCCGCCGCCGAACTCGGATCGAATTTGATTCCGCTGCCCTGGTTTCCATTGACCGTGTTGTTGGCAATCGCCCCACCGACATTGCTGTTGGAAAGCTTGAACTCAACACCGTCGTGGGCATTGGACAAAACGCGGTTGTCGGTGATTGTCACGTTGACGTCGCTGTCGGCGGCGTCCAACAAAATGCCGCTCCCAACCGAGTGATTTTCGATCAGGTTGTTGTGAATACTCAGATGCGGGACCGGTGTGTTGTCGAGCACAAGCCGAACGCCTTCCAACAGCGGGTTGTCATTGACCCGCATTCGGAATGTTCGGGCGTCGGCCAGGCTCACCAACAGTCCGTCGGCTCCGGTATCACCCTGCAGCCGACTTTCCTTGACGGTCAATTCTTCCACTCGGGTTCCAATCGACCATTCGCCACCCCCCAGGTAGGCCCCACTGCTTTCGGTTGCGAAAACCGCATCGCCAGTCACGTGCGCTGCCGCCGTGGTACCGTCAACCCCGCGAAGCACAGTCAGTTCGTTCCCATCAATGCTCACCACCTGCAGGCGCTCGGCATCCAACCCGATCGTGAACGGGACGACGGTACCTGTTCTCAACAGAGAGACATCGTCAACCACCAACGTGTTGGTAACGTCATCGATATCGCTGGACAGTGAAGATGTATCCAGGACGATGTGATTCGCATCCACGACGGTCACGAGATGGCGGCCATTCGCCGCCGCATCACCAATCACCCCGGCGACAGTGATCACGTCTCCGTCAGACAACCCATGAGACAGCGACTGCAACTGAATCGGGCCACCATTTGAAGGTGCCGTCACATCAGCGATCACCCCCTGGTCTCCGTTGACTCCGACCAGAGCCACGCCGTCCGACTGTGTCCCCACGATGTTGAACGCACCTACAGTTGTCCCGTCCAAATTGACCGAGACTCCCGCCCCCAATTGGCCGGCAATCCGACTGTTGAGAACCGTGAGATCGTCCAATTCCGAGTCGTGCAGTGAAATGGTGAGAGCGGCTCCCGAATCACTGTTGAGTACCGCGTCATCAACCACCAGGTTCGACAGCACCACGTCATCCAGTTGAACGTCGACAGCGGCAGCACCGGTGCCGTGGACAATCGCTGACTGAACAACGATCGAATCCATTTGCAATTTCCCAGCCGAGTCCCCGGCCAGATCAATCACAATGCCCTCGCCCGTGCCCGGAGTGATCTCCACATTCCGGATCACAATCGATGAAAATTCCGGTTCCTCGGCAGTTCCTGCCCCAATGACCGCAGCCGTATCAATGGACACCGATTCACCGGTCCCAATCGACTCGATGACAATTGCCGAGAGCAATGTCCGGTCTTCCAATTGCTCGACGATCGAAGCCCGTGGCGCCACTTGGCGACGATCCCGCAACACAACCCTGCGGTTGCGTCTCTGTCGCCACGTCCGCCGCATCGAGTCAATCCATGAGGTCAGCAACATTGACCATCTCCTGATGAATTCCCCTGGCGAGCCAAAACGGAACGCCGTTGACCTGGGTTCCATAACCCAAAACGACCAACCACCTGGATGACAGTTTCCACCGTCGCCCAGGTCCGTTTTTTACTTGCAGGGAACATTTTTTCAGTTGTAATCGCCTAGTCCTATCCAACACGGCCCAACTCTTCCGCCGTATTTTGCGGTTGAATTGGAGACCAATTGGCCATAGTGGCCGGAAATGTAAGTATTTAATGCTTCCGGGGAAATAGGAGTTTCACCGGTTTCGGCCACTTTTTTCTAATCCTCAATCGGCCTGGGCGTTGGCGCCACAGAACCTCCACTACGTCCGTTAACCTCACATGGCGGCCTGTCGTTCGTCGAATTCCGCCTCAGCCACAACTTTTTTGCGTTCCGGCAATCCCCCCAGCACATCCGGACAGTTATTCCAAACCGTATAAGGGACCGAACCGATTTCGAAGATGCGTCACCAGTGGCTCGTGGCTCAGTTTTTCTCCGGTCACAACTTCCACCAATTCGTCGGCCGGATACTGCCGCCCTTTCTGATGAATTTCTCGATTGAGCCATTCCTTGAGCGGACCAAACTCCCCGGCAGCAAATTGTTCAGCAAGTGGGCCAACAGCCGTTTCCGCGGCGCCGAAAAACTGTGCCGAATAGATATTTCCCAAGGCATAGGTGGGAAAATATCCCAACAAGCCCGCGCTCCAGTGGATGTCTTGCAAACACCCCTGGGAATCATCCGGTGGCGTGATTCCAAAATCGCGACTGAACGCTTCATTCCAAGCAGTTGGGACATCGACCGCCTCCAACGTGCCATCCACTAACGACCTTTCGAGTTCAAACCGCAACATGATGTGAAGGTTGTAGGTCACTTCGTCGGCTTCCACGCGGATCATCGACGATCGGACGTCGTTTATTCCCGCGACGAAACGCTCTCGGGTTTCCCCCCCCAGTGCGTCGGGAAATGCCTTTTTTGCGTCATCAAAAAAGTGTTGCCAAAAAGCATCACTCCGTCCGACGAAATTCTCCCACATCCGTGATTGGGACTCGTGAATCCCCAGCGAACAGGACACTCCCTTTGCAGTGCCATAGGCGGTTCGATCCAACCCCTGCTCGTAGATCCCGTGACCTGCCTCGTGTAGCGTTCCAAAAAAAGCACCGGGGAAGTGGTTTTTGTCGTACCGTGTGGTCAAGCGGCAATCCCCCGGGCCGAATCCACTGCAAAACGGATGCGCCGCCACGTCCAGGCGGCCCTCATCAAAATTGAATCCGATCTGCTTCGCCGCTGAGAGGCCAAACGCCCGTTGAGCATCAACCGGATAGGAACGGGTCAGTATCTCCACGGGGAGTTCGACACTGCTTCCCCGGATTGCGTCCAGAAGTTCAACGGTGGCGGCTCGCAACGGGGCAAACACCGAGTCCACCCAGGCTGACGTGGCCCCAGGTTCATAGTGGTCAAGCAACGCGTCGTAGGACTCACCCCCATCGGAAAATCCGATCGCCGCGGCCTCCTCGCGTTTCAAATCGATCACCTGCTG